>JAUXKG010000178.1 GCA_030624355.1 Acidobacteriota bacterium | reverse complement strand
GTGTCGACGGGTGCGGTGCGGGAGCAGCAGGCGCGCGCTGGGCAAAGGCCTGAGCGGATCTGAATCCCACGGGGACCAGGACAAATATGCCTGCCAGAAACACAACGACGATGCGATTCATCACGATCACCTCTTTGGATAGTTCAAAGTGCCATTCGTCTGCTTGGGTCCGGGCGGATCCGACCGATCCAGTTCGAACAAGCTGGACTATTCAACAGTGAAGATTCCCGTCCCGATTCCAAACACGACCGGGTTGTCTGATTCGTTGCCACCAATTGCCTCGACCATAAGAGCATATCTATTAGCCTGCAACGACGATATACGCAGCCGGGTGGTTGTCTCTTTCTCTGTCTCTGTCTCTGAGCCATCGGCCGGAAGAAAGCCCTCCTCGGGACCCAGGACAGCCTGACCGCGTTCGTCCGTCGTAAACTCCAACCATTCTTTACGTCCAGCCAGTCGATGTTCAAGAGTTGCCTGGGCTATCGGAGTATTGTCCCGCCTCAGCAGAGTCACTCGATAACGCCAGGTTGTGGGGTCAGCAAGGGAGGTATCGAGATTGGCTGCCACTGTTCGAACCGTCAATTCAACTTCAATCTCTGCCGTGACCTGGTTCGGCCCCTCAAGGGTAAGCGCTACCGGGGGAGGAGTTTCAACAGTCTCTACGCCATCCAACCAATCATAGACGATCGCCAGGTCGGCATCAGACACCAGGTTATGTGCGAAAGGAGGCATCGTTTCACTGGGTAATCTGAGCTGTTTGACAAATTTCCACAGAGGCAACCGGGTGTTACGAAGAGCAGGACCATCTCCACCCTCACCGGCTCGTCCGTGGCAACCCCAGCATCCCAGGCGGTCGATGTACAATTCTTCGCCCGAACGGGCCTCCTGCTGAGCGTGACCGGCTGTTGAAAATGAGAGCACGAACAGACCGAAAACACTCAGGAGCGGCTCAGTAAGCAGCCGATGCAGAGGCCTTCCCCTTGCCAGCAAGGTCATTCCCAGCCGCCACGGGGTTCCGGTTGTCTGGCCGCGTTGGCCCCGGACAGGTAGCCGAAAACTGCGCCCAGGCAGAGAGCCCCCAGGTAGGCGTAGTTGCAAAAATTTCCTACGTCAATTCCCGAAGCGAAGAGTCCCGGCAGAGGTCTGCCGGTCGTGGAGAGTACCTGGCCGCGTGAGTTGACTCTCAATCCACCGTGTGTCGCCGTAATCCCCGTGGTTCCCAGGATGGCATAAAAGGGAGGCTGTTGGATGGGAAGGGCGTTTCTGGAGCTCGCTTTGGGAACAGGCAGTTTCCCGGCCGTTGCGTTCCTGGCAGCCTGATTGTATTCGCTGAGCGTTCCAAGGACCTGCCCTGCCGGAACTCCTCTCCCCCAGCCTTCCATCTGACGGGCCAGTTCTTCCAAAGTATTGGCCGTTGCCACGGGAGCGCCTGCCTGCCGAAAAGCATCAAACTTATCCAGAGACCCCAGGTTGTTCTCCGCCAGAGCGTGCTCCTCATTAATAGGACCATCCCAAATGTAGGCGGCAGTCGCTTCGGGTTGCCGGGCGATCTCCTGGGAAATAAAATGATCGCCGACTCGCGCTATTTGCCGTCCTGCGACTCTGCCTTGACTCTCATCCGCAAAGCGTCGACCGTACAGGTTCACGGCAACGGTCCAGGCACCGTGATATATGGAGTAATCGCTCAGTGGATGTGAGAACTTGGCGGGCCTGGCGGGCAACACATGGCCGTAGAAGGCATCGAAGCCACCCAGCGAAGGCGCAGCACCAATCTGCGAGGCTGCCAGAAAGCCGTCACCGGTGAGCGGAGGCATCAGTCCGTCAAAAGCGACGTTCCGCTGATAAAGACTTCCGAACTGACGAGTGATGTTTTGGGTCACCAACTGAGCGTTGCCGGCAAATCCTCCGGTCGCCAGAACCACAGCTTTGGCCTGGATGCGTATGGGTCCGTCCGGTCCTTCCGCCAGTACTCCAATAATCTCATGTTGACGATTGGTGAGCAGTCGCAGCATGGGGGTTTCCATCAGCAATGTTCCGCCGGCACTCTCCAGTTGGCCGACCATGAAGTTGGTGAAGGCCACGGGCGCTATCCGTCGGGTCCTTCTTTCACCCTCGTCTGCTGCACCAAGAGGGGCGCCGATGCTGTCGTAGAATTCGTAGACTTGAAGCAAGGTATCGAAAACGGTGCGCTGCAGTTCGGGATCGCCGTGAGGCGCATCGTTGCGCAGGTCTTCGAAGCTCTCATAGGTCCAGACGGCGCCTTCGGAATGGCTCATGGTGCCGCCCCGCTCGGAAGATTTTTCTAGAAGAACAACATCGGCGCCCTCTCGCTGAGCTCTCACCGCCGTGGTCAGGCCGCCCATGCCGGCTCCAACCACCACGACATCGGTCCTCATTTCCCGGTTTGCGGGCACCTGGGAATTCTGACCACGAGCGCTTGCAACTCCTCCCAAAGCACCCGCTGCAATCCCTGCACGACCGACAAACCGCCTCCGTGAAATCCTTGAGTCGTTTTTGGCACGTTTCGAACTGCCGGCCAAGACTGCACCTCCAAGGTCGCTTGTCATTCACTACTTCACGAACAAAGTATTGTCAAGATCGGCCTATGGATCTGACCCGAAGAATCTGTACCAGTGGCTGTGTTGGGAGATGCTGCTTAGGAGCCTGGGACCTCTTATGTCGAAGTGAGCTCCGTCCCCAGAATCTTCCTGGCTTCATTGGCGTCGGTTACCACTGGCCGGCCCAGCATATTGGCTATTGAGACCGCCATCTTCACGGTATCGACGTTCTTCTGAATGACTTCATCCTTATGAGGCCACATCCAGTAGCACTCTTCGATACCCACCCGCACGATGTCGGCACCCAGCATGATGGCCAGAACGGTCATGGGAAGCCAGTTGCGACCTCCGGCATAGATCCCCACAATACTTTCCGGGAATGTTTCTCGAACCATATTCAGGTTTGTAATGAGCTGAAGGGCAGCCCAGGGGTCATGGTGAATCGTGTGGGCGTGATGTTTTCCCATATGCACATTCAGAACATAGGGTTTCCAGGTGGAGATGCCTGTGTCCACCAGAAGGTGCTTCAGGCTGAGTGCAGAATAAGTGTCAAACAGCTGATAGATAGGCTTGACCCCATTCTTTTCGAGCCACTCCACTCCCGCTTGAGTGGGCTCGACACTCTTGAGAATGTCACCCTTTTCATAGGCGCCGCTGAACAACACTACGGCACCTTGACAGTATTTGTTCCCTGAGCCGCGTTCCAGCAGCTGCTGGGTATGGGTGATGTAGTCGATTTGACCTGTCTCGGGGTCCTTCAACCAGGTATGCTGCAAAGTCACGGCGTCTACTTCATCCAGAACTCGATCATAGATTTCCGACAGCAAAGGGACATCCATCGGCTTGGCTGAAACCGAGATTCCCGTCTCCGGATCCCTCGGATGGTGGTGAATGACTGCGGCCCCGGCCTTGACTGCTTCGATATCCTCGTTCGCCTGGTCCTCGATGGAAATCGGTACCGCCGGATAACGGACTCCGCCCTCCTGGTACCCGGGTGGCAACTGGTGGTAGATCTCCTTAGGCCCCCACATTCGGGACTGCCATCCTGGACATGCGCTTTCGATGATGAGCGGTTTCTCGAGAGTTGGGATCTTCTCCTCGAGTTCAATCGGAAACATTCTGAGGCGACGTTTGGTGTCCGCTAAAACTTCTTCCGGAGTGATGGACTGGCCGTCACTCTCATTTTTAAAACTCATATACCCCCTCCTTTACGATACTCATCCGCTACTGACCTCAACTCAAATTCGAATCTCCGCAAGATAGATGTTATGCCAACCTTCCGGCTATTCTCCAGCCCGAATTATGCATAGGTTCTCGTCACGAAGCGCCGAAAGCACTGGCCTGACAAGGCGCGCGACCAAGGCCCCCGCACGCGTCCTGTAGGGTACGCTGAGGCGGCCGACCGAGCGCAACACAGTCAGGACGAGTGATCTCGGCGATGCAGTAGAGAATTTATGCATAATCCGGGCCAGATCTTTTCACGCTCATCAGATGCCAGATCAGACCCACAACGAACAGTCCCAGGCCCAGGACCAGGTGGATTGCCGCATTGGAGACCATCAGCAGTCCAGCAGCGCCCAACAAGACTCGTTTCCAGACATCAAGTGGCCCCCTGAACCAACCTTCGATGGCCAGCGCCAGGGAGAAGACCATCGTCACCGCCAACACGCCGGCCAGCAGTGTCTCTGTCCAACTCCCGATCAACAAGAGTTCCGGATGGTAAACAAAAAAGAAGGGAACCACAAAGGCCGCCGAAGCCATCCGCAAAGCCGCCCACCCCGTCCTGAAGGGGGGCGCGTCGGCCAGGCCTGCGGCAACGAAGAAGGTCGATCCCACCGGAGGGGTGATGGTGGCCACCGAAGCCAGATAAACGGTAAACAGGTGAGCGGCCATGGCCGGAATGCCCAAAGTCATCACCGTCGGCACAATCAGAACCGCCGTCAGGATGTAGGCCGCTATGACGGTACAGGACAATCCAAGAAGGAGGCAAAATAATCCTGCCAAAAGCAAGGCAACGAACAGGCTCGTCCCTGCCAGGTCTCGCAAGACCGAGGTGAGGGTGCTGCCCAGACCGGTGTAGAACACAACGGAAATGATTATCCCTGCCAGCGCAACAGCCAGCGTGACCACCCGCACAGTCATCACAGAGCGATCCAGCGCGCGTCCGATGTGACGGATTCCCATGCGAGTCTCTTTCTGAAACCAGCTGGAGAGAACGACTACCGGAAGGGACCAGAGGGCAGCCCAGATGGGCGAATAGCCGGTGGCTAGAAAAGCAATGATGCTGATGAATGGAAGAAAGTGTTGCCATCCCTGGACTAGAAGATGCCAGGCAGACTGCATGTCCATGACGGCACCGGGCTCACCCCCGATCCCATGCCTTGTCGCATAGAAGTGCACCTGGAAACCGGCAGAAAGGAAGTAGAGGGATGCAGGTATCGCAGAAGCCAGGCAAATTTGCCAGTAGGAAATGCCGCTGATCTCACTCATCAGAAAAACAATTCCAGCCATGACCGGCGGCAGGATGTGTCCTCCCTTGGAGGCAGCCGCTTCAATGGCCCCGGCCACGTGAGATTCAAACCCCGCCCTTTTCATCATTGGGATGGTCACTGGTCCGGTAATGGCCACGTTGGCGGTGGCATTGCCGGTGATGCTGCCCACCAGGGCACTGCTGATCAGGGCGATCTTGCCAGCTCCGCCCGCT
This sequence comes from Acidobacteriota bacterium, assembly GCA_030624355.1. Classification (GTDB taxonomy): domain Bacteria; phylum Acidobacteriota; class UBA6911; order RPQK01; family JADFOI01; genus JAUXKG01. Next base: position 531 of record JAUXKG010000178.1, on the reverse strand, counting down.
GCCGACCCAACCAGAGCTTGGGCCAGCTCCGTGTAGAAGCGATTGGCCCCTGACTCCACAACAAACGCTCCAAAAATCAAGAACATGATGATGTAACTGGAAGCCACCGCCAGCGGCACGGTGAAAATCCCATCGAAGGTAAAGATCGTGAAGTCGATGATCTCGGTGAAGGAAAATCCGGAATGTTCCAGCACCCCGGTCATATGTGGTCCGGCATAGGCGTATATGAGAAACAGAACCACCAGGGCACCCAGCCAGTTGCCCATGGCGCGTCGGCTGGCCTCCAGCAACAACGCAATGAGAATCACCCCCATTGCGATTTCCAGATGGCTCAGGCTGCCCGGATCCAGCGACATTCTGTCGTCGTAGAGCAAGCTGAAGTTCAGGGCCAGATAACCGGTAATGACCAGACAGAGCAATGCCAGGACAAGATCGAGAACCACCAGCCGACCGGCCTGGATCGTGGAAGGGCTGTAGGTGACAAAGCAGAGAGCCAGGATGGGACCGAGGTGCAGGATGCGGTGCAGACGT
>JAUXKG010000274.1 GCA_030624355.1 Acidobacteriota bacterium | reverse complement strand
CGGCACTTCGTCACGACAACCTATGCGTCATCCGGGCTTAAAGAAAAAGGGGACAGTCTTTAGCCCAGTTGCGATTGTCGATTGACGAATGCTTGAATACACCACAATCGTCAACCGACACTCGACACTCGACACTCGTCACTCGTCACTCGTCAATCGACATTCTTCAATGGTCTAACGAATTAACACCCTGGTTTTTGTGGTTGTGATGTTTCCTATCGAATCCACCACCCGGACCGCAACGTCATGTTCCCCTGGCTGCAGTTCATCAAGGCTCAGAGTAAAGCTTTCAGAGGTGCCGTCGGCGATGCCGTCCTCGGGGAAGACGAGGTGCCAATCGCCGGCGTTCACCGAATACTCGGCTTGGTGAACGGGGCTCCCCTTGGTTTGTCCTGTGAACGGCAAGGAAACACGATCACCTTCGATGTCTGGTGGCTTCAGGGTCACAGCCGGGGTCGAGTTGGCTATCACAAAAGGTTTACTGATCAGTTCATTCTCACGAGCCTGGTTTGTGGGATTACTGGGAGCGTCCGTAGCCACCACCTTGACCTGGTAGGTGCCGTCGGGCAAGCTCACCCCGTCCACGGTGTAATAGGCTTCAGACAACCCTTTTTTCAGAGGTTTCCAGGTTGTTTCTTTCTGGCCTCTGTAATAAGTGGAGTAGGAGAGGTCGTCGCCGTTGGGGTCGCTGGCGCTCCAGGAGATTGTTCGAGCACCGGGAATGTAGAGTTTACGGGGAGGCAGGGCCGGTGTGCCCAGTCCTCGAACGGAGGGAGGAAGGGAACGAAGGTGGGCCTGGTTGGGACCACCCGGGGGGACCCCTCCGCTCTGGTTGACAGCCAGGCTGGGGGCGAAGGCCACCCCGGGGGGAAGTACCATGATGGACGTCAGTTGTGGCGCCATGTTGTGTTGTATGTAGCTGACTGTCACCAGCTCCACGGCGTTTCGAAGCGTGGACAGAGCGCCCCTCCCCTGGTCGTCGGGGAAGTCGATCCTCCACTGCAGAAAGCGGGCCGGGGGGCTGGTCACGTGACTTTCCTTAGCCTCCGTATAGGGATCACTCCAATCATTCCAGGTTTCATCGGGGACCTCAGTGTTTCCAGATCGCGTGAAAACTTTCACAGGAGAGGTGCCGGATTCGCGAATCTGCCACTCAATCATTCCCCAGCGAGTCAGCATTCCGGCATCGAAGACCTTCGACTCGTAACTTCCAGTTTCCGAGGGCTGCGATTTCAGCTGAAACAGGTGTCCCAGATTGCTGGTGGCAACGTAGATCTCACCATTTCGTTCCAGCAGTTGGGTGACCTGCTCCTGTGAGGCTTGAGCCAGGTGGGTCAATAGTTTTCGGGGATCGATGGAAATGATCCGACCCCTGTTACCTGTAGCCACCAACAAGTCACCATTGCTTCGGACCAGAAGGTCGAAACCAACCTGATCCTTGGAAGAGTAAAGCTTCTCAACAAGGTTCTCCCTGTCCAGCTTGTAGACCTCGAGCGTTTTTGCGGAGCTGACTCCTCCGATCGTTACAGTGACCGTGCCCGCATTTATGTTGGTGCCTTCAGTGGAGTCTGTGAGGGACATCTCTGGAGTGTCGGCTGAAAGAGACCCTTGCGGTAGACTGCCGGGCGTGTCCAGAGCAGCAAAGTAGATGTTGCCGTAACGGTCTACAGTGATGGCTTTGACCTCACGTAAGGGAGAGTCATACAGAACGAACGGGGATCCGTCGCCAGCGATGCGAAGGAGAAGCCCTCCGGGTTCCGTTCCCGCCAGCAAATTGCCGTCCAGGTCCCATTCCAAAGCGACAATATGGCTTTCCTTGCTATCGTAGAAAACTTGAGACTGGCCCTCAGGAGTCACTTTGTAAATCACTCCCTCGGGGCCAGTACCCACCAGTAGATTGTTGGCAGTGTCGACCGAGAGAGACCAGACATACTTTTGGTGAGGATCAAAAAAGAGTTCAGGCTGCCCCTGGCTGTCCAGGCGGTACACCTTGGCATCGGGCCCGTTAGCCGCATAGACTCGGTTCTGCGAATCCACAGCTAGTGCATATACGCCGGGTTGCTCCAATGTTGTCCACAGAGTTTGCTCCCCCGCCGGGGTGACGCGAAAGATTTTTCCATTGTTTCCACTGCCCAGATAGAGGTTGCCGCCACCATCCATGACGGCGGCGTAAATATAGGCTTCCCCGGTGTCGGTGACCGGTTGGAGGGCAGGGGCCAGGATCAGTCTTCCATCACTGGTAACCGAGACGCCCTGCAGTTCGCCTTCCAGAAATTGTGCCTGTGTTGAGGTGGTCCAGCGGGCCGGCCGAGTCGCCTGCAAGAGACCTTCCGAAAAGAGTAGAAAGGCGACTAATCCTAGAAAACAAATGTTCTTCATGGTTTTGTTATTTCGAAAAGAGAGATAGTGACTTACTTGATATCGATGGTGATCTCCTGCTGGCCTTTGAGGACGAAGTCTGTGGCATCCAATTCATGTTCGACGTAGACCACCCTGTCAATCGGCTTCACATCCCCGGAGGTCTTGCGTGAGTTGTACAAGGCCAGCATGGAGGGCGGGAGGTTGGGAAGTCTCTCTCCCGCGACAACCGCCCCCAATTGATTGCGATAAAGGCGAACATAAAGACGGTCATTCTTCTTCAGATGATTGATGGCTTTGACCAGTTGTCTCAGGTTCTGAGGAACAAATCCTCCCATCCCCGATTCCGCATCCGCTTTTCCCAGTGAAAGACCGTCACTGACCATCAGCTAGATGGGGCCAGGCTGGATCTCCTCTGGAATCTTTACAGGATATTTGTCCACCTGGAGTTCCCCGTTGAACTTTCTCAGAAATACGGTCAGATTGATCTCCTCACCTGCTTTAACCTCCAGCTTGTCCTGCCAGATCTTCTCCAGTACGGCCACTCGAGATTGCTCCACCGCCGAAATCTCAATCCTGATCTCCTCCATTTCCAGATCTTCAAAGCCGCTTCTGAAAAGAAAGTTCACGGGAGCAGAAGCCGCCAGAGCGGCAAGCACCGAGGTGTTAGCGAGTTCGGACACACTGTTCTCAAAGTTCACATCCGGCTGTCCCCTGACGGAGATGGTGGTTTTGACCCGCAGTGTCTGTTCCCCAACCGTCCTTTCCGACGAGACGATGCTGTTGTGAACGGTCAGAGCCATGAGAAAGGGGGTCAAGAAGCGATCGGTGACTACCTCATAGCGAAGCTCTCTGAGCTCGCCCCGGCTGGTGCGCAGTTGCAGCGATACAGGTATCAGAGTCGGTTGTTCGCCGGTCACGCCCATGATCCCGGTGGCCCGATCCTGTTTGATACTTCCCACAAGCTCGGTGGTTGTCGAAATCTTCTCACTGGTCCTGAAACTGGGGATAATCGTCAGTACAGTGGCCTTGCTCAAGGGCAGGTCTGTATACCCGATGCTCAGGAAGGGATGGCCAAAGGCGTATATTCTTCTGCCTTGAATGTAGGTGGCCGTACCGGCAGCACTGAGGTCCATGTCTCCTCTCACCAGCTGGACCGAGATGGTGGAGCCTGCTTCAAGGGGAGTATCTTCGTAATCCTCCACTTTGGCACTTCCCATTCCCTGGACCGGCACCAGTCCCAGAGCCCTCAGTTGGGGGGAAAACGTGGTGATTGTCTGGCTTGAAAAACTGGACAGATTCAAAGGCGTGGCAATGGGCTGAAGCTTGGTTTGTGTCTGTCCGCCCGGCGACAATGAAAGACCCAGAGGAGCTTCAGGCCAGGCAAAGGAAGACCGGGCCAAAGGAGAGTTTGCCATTTGATAGAGTTCGTACGGGTTGACTCGACCTGCCCGCCTGGGACGAACTCCCGGTTTTTCTTTGAAGATGTCAATCGTCTCACGGATGGGAGTGATGCCGGCGATGGGCTCCTTGGCAAAAGGAAAGGAGTAGGCGACCGCCCCGATCAGCCTGTCATCAATGTAAACCGGACTGCCGCTCATTCCGGCAAAAATGCCTGTCCGGTCAATCCGATCCCCTGACAGTCGGGCCAGAATCAGGTCCTGCTTGGGCCCGACGTTTTTTAGGACCCCCAGTATTTCTACCTCAAAACGTTCTGCCCTGGTTCCTTCGAAAACAGTTTTTCCGTATCCTCTTTGGCCAGGCTTGATCGATCCGACAGGATAAAATTCCGAGGATTGGGGCAAGCTGTCCAGTGTGGCCAAAACAAAGAACAAGGGAAGCGTGGCAAGTACTCTGAATCTCATGTCATATCTCTGTAACGAACCAGTGGAGTTCGCTGCGAGTAGTATACCGGCTGGTCATTCGGGCGGTCAATTTAGCCCGTAGCGAACAACCGGTGGAGGGGCTTACTTATTGATTCTATGTGAGTTTCTGACGAATGACCGGGGGTATCGATGAATCCTCATCCCGCCTGGATCATTTGTCAGTGGAGCCTGTCATTATGAATAACCGAAGGGGTTCGCAAAAGGGCCGTGAGTAGAGTGATATGTTGAAGCTTGACGCGCTGGAATTAGTCGGATTTAAGTCCTTCCCACATAAGACTCGCCTGCAGTTTCCCCAGGGAATTACGTCGGTCATTGGTCCCAACGG
>JAUXKG010000365.1 GCA_030624355.1 Acidobacteriota bacterium | reverse complement strand
GTTTCCGTACCTTCTCAGGTTCTTCACCCTAGAACGCTAGTCCGGATTATGCATAAATTCTCTACTGCATCACCGAAATCACTCGTCCTGACTGTGTTGCGCTCGTTCAACCTCCTCAACGTACCATACAGTACGTTTGCGGGGGTCTCGGTCGCGCGCCTTGTCAGGTCGGCGCTTTCTCCGCTTCGTGACGAGAACCTATGCATAATCCGGGCTAGACCTTTGCGGGGCCCATAGCAAGAGAGGCCGCCTTCATTTCGGCCATCCAGAGCCTTAAAAACTTGATCTATTGAAGTATCAGAGCTAAAATTTAGCCTAGACTAATTTTTATCGAGGGGAGACTCCCCAGAAGGCTCGATAGAGGCTTCAAACGGGGCCGGACCCTCGGGAGACAGCTCGTGACCATTCCAGTAGCAGCTGGCATCTTGATTGTGGGTTTGCTGTGCCTCCTTTTCTGGCCCGACAGGGGGTGGATCGCCACTCATCGGAGAGATCGAAAAAGGACAGCGCGAGTGCTGTGGGAGGACACCCTCAAGCACATCTACAAGTGTGAACTGGACGGCCTGCGTCCCACCCTTGAGAGCATCGCTGGAGCCCTTCACATCACCCGCGACCTGGTGGCTGAGTTGCTGGCGGAGATACAGGAGAACCAGCTGCTGCAAATCGTGGGAGATGAGTTTCGTCTCACCTCCAGCGGGCAGGATTATGCCCTTCGCATCATCCGTGCCCACCGCCTGTGGGAACGCCATCTGGCCGATGAGACCGGCTTTGCCGAAGAAGAATGGCACCATTCGGCCGAACGTCATGAGCATGTCCTGACCACCGATGAGGTAGATGCCCTGTCGGCTCAGTTGGGGCACCCCACTCATGATCCCCACGGAGATGTCATCCCTACTGCCGAAGGGAAGATGCAGTCTCATGAGAGTCGTCCCCTGACCTCAGTAGCCCCTGGCAAGCTGGTTCGGATCATCCACGTGGAGGATGAACCGAGCGCCCTTTATGCTCAACTGGTGGCTGAAGACATCTGCCCGGGCATGATTGTGCGAGTGATTGAAGTGTCACAGCAACAGATTCGCATTTCAGCCGACGGGGACGAGCGCATATTGACTCCGATAATGGCCGCCAACATCTCGGTGGCCACCCTTCCCAGCGAAGACAGGGTCGAGCCGACATCCCACCAGCGACTGTCGGAACTGGATCCCGGTGAACAGGCCGAGGTGGTGGGGGTCTCCCGTTCCTGCCGGGGGCTTGAGCGACGGCGTCTCATGGATCTGGGGATTCTACCGGGAACAACCATTGAAGCGGAGCTGAGGAGCCCCAGCGGGGATCCGACCGCCTACCGTGTCAGAGGAGCACTGATTGCACTGCGCCGTGAGCAGTCCGAACTGATCTATATTGACCGCTCCAAGGAGGCCAGCCCATGAGCGAGCCAATCCCGAGCAGCAGCGGCTGCGAAAGTTGTCCCGCCCATAATGCAGGCAACTTACTCAAGCTGGGCGTCAACATGCAGAACTGGGATTACGTGGTGGCGCTGGCCGGCAATCCCAACACCGGGAAAAGCACGGTGTTCAACGCCCTCACGGGACTGCGTCAGCACACCGGAAACTGGCCTGGAAAGACCGTCACCCGCGCCGAGGGTGGCTTTGTCTATCAGAACCATCGTTACAAGCTGGTAGACCTGCCCGGCACCTACTCTTTACTCTCCGCCAGTACGGATGAGGAAGTGGCTCGCGATTTTGTTCTTTTCGGAAGACCGGATGTGACGGTCGTGGTGGTCGATGCGACCCGTCTGGAACGAAATTTGAATCTGGCTTTGCAGATACTGGAGATCACTGACCGGGCCTTGATCTGCCTCAACCTGATGGACCAGGCGCGCAAACAAAAGTTGGAGGTGGATGACCGTCGTCTGGCCCGTGATCTGGGAGTTCCCGTGGTCCCCACTGCGGCCCGCTATGACGAAGGAATCCCCGAACTGCTGCAGGCCATCAATGAGGTGGCCACCGGACAGGTGGTCTGCCAGCCCCACCGGATCCAAAACCGATCACTCTCTTTGAAGGGACCGCTCTCCCAACTGGTGGGGCAAATCCAGAACCTCTACCCTGACCTTCCCAATGCCCGCTGGGTGGCCCTTCGCCTGCTGGACGGAGACAGTCGCATTGTTGAGGCCGTTTTGGAAGGCGAGCTGGGCAAGTTGACCCAGACCCCTGCCCTGGTTGCAGGCCTTGAGCCGATCGAAGGCAATATGAAGGTAGCCTCATGAGCAGCCCGAATCAACTCAGTCCGCATCAGTTGGTGGCGAATGCCGAGTCGCTGCGCTGGAAAATGGGAAGTGATTTTCATCAAGAGTTGATGGAGACCATTTACACGGAAGCGGCCTGGCTGGCCGAAAGGGCCGTCACCCGGCCCGACAAGAGTTCCCGCTTCGATCTGGACCACACCATCGACCGGCTAGTGACCAGTCGGATGTGGGGATTTCCAATGATGCTGCTGATGCTCACGATCGTCTTCTGGCTCACCATCTCAGGCGCCAATGTGCCTTCCGCCCTGCTGGCAACGCTGCTCATCGACATGGGACAGCCGATGCTGAAAAGCATGGCCGCCGCCATCAGCCTGCCCTGGTGGCTGGACGGTCTGCTCATCGATGGAATGTACCTGTCCACTGCCTGGGTGGTATCGGTCATGCTTCCACCCATGGCGATTTTCTTCCCTCTGTTCACCCTGCTGGAGGACTTCGGTTACCTGCCGCGTGTCGCCTTCAACCTGGATCATCTGTTCAAGAAGGCGGGAGCACAGGGAAAGCAGGCCCTGAGCATGGCTATGGGTTTTGGCTGCAATGCCGCCGGGGTGATTGCTACTCGCATCATTGACAGCCCCCGGGAACGGCTGATTGCCATTATCACCAACAACTTTGCGCTGTGCAACGGACGCTGGCCCACCCAGATTCTGATTGCCACACTGTTTATCGGCACACTGGTGCCGGCCCACCTGGCTGGCCTGATTTCCGCTCTGGCTGTGGTCGGAATTGCCGTACTGGGAATCTTCTTGACCTTTTTGGTCTCCTGGGGCCTTTCCTCCACCTGGCTCAAGGGTGAGGCCTCCACCTTCCATCTGGAGCTGCCCCCCTACCGACCTCCGCGGGTGCTGCAAACCCTGTACACCTCCCTAATCGATCGAACGATCTATGTCCTGTGGCGGGCCGTGCTCTTCGCGCTGCCGGCAGGGGCGGTGATCTGGGCAAGCTCGAATATTGTCATCGGCGGCGCCAGCGTGGCTTCCCATCTCATTGAGTTTCTGGATCCCTTCGGCCTTCTCCTGGGTCTAAACGGCGTGATCCTGCTGGCCTATATCGTGGCCATTCCGGCCAATGAAATTATCATCCCCACGATTTTGATGTTCACCGTGACGGCCACCGGACTCGAAGGCGTGGGTGAAGGAGCCGGGGTGATGTTTGAGCTCGACTCGGCATCGAGCATCATGAGTATCTTCCAGGCCGGAAACTGGACGCTGCTGACCGGCATTAACCTGATGCTCTTCAGCCTGCTTCACAATCCCTGCAGCACCACCATCTACACCATCTACAAAGAAACCGGCAGTGCGAAATGGACGACCGTGGCCACACTGCTGCCC
>JAUXKG010000146.1 GCA_030624355.1 Acidobacteriota bacterium | reverse complement strand
GGGTAGAGGATGGTTGTGAAGCGCCTGCCAGGCCGAGGTCATTAAGAAATAGGCTGGGAGGTGTAAAAAACAGACACACGGGTACTGAAACAGACACACGGGTACTGGAGGAAGCCTAGAGAGGGAACCCTCTTCAGGCTTCCCAAACGGGGACATCATCCCAGAAAATTGAGTCTGTAGAGGCTCGGATCTGCTGAGCTTGCTGGGCAGAGAGGGAAGCCAGCAGTCCCTTTAACCTGTGAGGAAAGAGCCGCCGAGGAGGTGTGACCTCTGGGGCCGCTCCCAGAGATTCAAATGCTGGAGGATCTTGGGGAAGACCTTGTACCGACCAAAAGTTGCGGCCTCGTAAGGCGAAGTTTGCCGGGCCAAGGGCGAGCTCCAAAAGCAGGAACGCACCCATCCGAAAACTGGGGACACTCCACCCTTTTTCATCCTTGACTTGCAGAGCGAAAGATGGGAGAGTCTACCCTAGTGAATTCTCCGAGTCATAGACATGACAGGCATTGGACTTCAATTTTTTCATCCATGGGAGGAGCAAAAATGAGTCATACCAAATCTTGCATAGGTTTCTGTGGGCTGCTGATGGCGGTGTTATTCACCACAGCGGCTCTATCCATTGATTATTCCTCCAGTCTTAAAGCAGGCAGAGCCGAACTGGAGTCTGCTGGGGTACTGGCCTTTGGGCCAGAGGGGATTCTCTTTGTCGGCGACTCCATGGGAGCGGCAATTTTTGCTTTAGCTACCGAAGACCGCACACCCGGTTCCGCCCAGGCCCGGGTCGACATTTCAGGGATCAACGAAAAGGTGGCCGCTCTGCTGGGAACTGCAGCCGATCAAATCCTCATTAACGATCTGGCGGTAAACCCGATTTCGAAGAAGGTCTATCTGTCGGTGTCACGAGGTCGGGGTCCGGACGCCATTCCCTTTATTGTGCGAGCCGACTCATCAGGCAAAATCGAGGAGTTCTCACTGGAGAACGTGAAGCATGCCAGAGTGACCCTCTCCAATGTGCCTGGCCGAGACGCGAAGGATCGCCGAGGCCGCAGCCAGCGCCTGGAAGCCATCACCGACCTGGCATTTGTCGACGGTAAGGTCTTCATCGCCGGGCTTTCCAATGAGGAGTTCGCCTCCAAGTTGCGCTCCGTCCCTTTCCCCTTTAAAGAGGCGGGTCAGGGTACCAGCGTTGAGATCTATCACGGCTCCCACGGCCGTTTCGAAACTAATGCCCCGGTGCGCACTTTCGTCCCCTACGAAATTGACCAGGAGCCTTACATCTTAGCTGCCTACACCTGTACCCCCCTGGTGAAGTTTCCCGTCTCCGCCCTCACCCCCGGCGCTAAGATTGTGGGCACCACCATTGCAGAGCTCGGCAATCGCAACCGTCCGCTGGATATGATTACTTATGAGAAGGGCGGAACCCCTATCATTCTGATCAACAACAACAGCCGCGGCGTGATGAAGATTACCGCAGAAAAGCTCGAGAGCTACGAGGGGATCACCGAGGAAGTGGATATGGAGGGCGTGCCCTATGAGACGATCCAGCACCTCAAGGGAGTGCAGCAGCTTGACCTTCTGGATCAGAGGAATGCCTTGATCCTGGTACAGGCTGACAGCGGTTCATTGGATCTCAAGACGATAGCACTTCCTTAGTGCTTAGCGGCCAGCGAGAAACGGGTGAAATCAATCGGGAGCAGTGAGTCGCGAGTCCGTCATGGAAGGCGCCTGCTTCCTTCTTGCAGAACCAAGCGCAGACGTGTCTCCTGTCTCGCTGTCCTCACTCTCACCTTTCTGAGCGCCTCTGAGCTCCGGCCGTCCACTGTCCAGGATTCCGTTTCAGCAGAAACTGTACCCAGCGATAATGCCCTTACTATACGATTGGAAGAAGAGGCCGGCTCCCATCCAGTTTTTAAAGTCGTGGGTTGGAATGAGATTGGGCTGGTCCAATCTGAGGCCGCCAACTATGGAGCCGATCAATGGCAGGCGTTGTTTGCCGTCTATGTCGAGCCTGACCAACCTTCTGCGGTTTCTGTACCCCCGATTCTCGGCTCTTACAGGTTAGAAGAGGGGGCCTTGATTTTTCAGCCGCGGTTTCCCTTGGAGCCGGGTCTGCGTTACCGTGCGGTGTTTAATCCTATGATGCGACCAGGGCTTGAGAAATCGGCTGCTGGCCCTCCAGCAACAGATCCGATGACCGCCAGGTTCGATATTCCAAAATCTGAAGCCATCGCCTCAACCACCGTCGAACATGTCTATCCGTCGACAGACCGATTACCCGAAAACCAGCTCAAATTCTATCTTCATTTCTCAGCCCCCATGAGTCGCGGCGAGGCCTATCAGCGAATTCACCTGCTGGACGAGCAGCGGGTCCAGATCGATTGGCCTTTTTTGGAACTGGGTGAAGAGCTGTGGGATCGCGAGGGAAAGCGATTCACCCTCTTTTTCGATCCGGGACGGATCAAGAGGGGCCTTTTACCTCATGAAGAAGTGGGAGTTCCTATAAGAGAGGGAAAGAACTATACCTTAGTCATCGACCGGGATTGGCCTGATGCCTCAGGGATACCACTGAAGGAGGGATTTGAGAAGGCCTTTGGTGTGGGAGCGGCCGATCGGGAATCTCCCGATCCCAAGAACTGGCGACTGACCGCCCCCCAGGGTGGGACCCTTCAGCCTCTGTCCGTTGAATTCCCCGAGCCTCTGGATCGTGCCCTGCTCCTGCGTTTACTGGATGTCAGGGACCTAGCAGAAAACCTCCTTGAAGGATCGATCCAGGTTGACCGCGACGAGACCCGCTGGCAGTTCACACCGCGTGAACCCTGGAGCCCAGGCAATTATTCCCTGCTGGTCGGGACAACCCTGGAAGATCTTGCCGGTAACAGGATCGGCCGTCTCTTCGAGGTGGATGTTTTTGAGCGTGTTGAAGAACGGATCACCAGGGAAACGATCCCCCTACCGTTCAAAGTCCTCACCACCGGAAAATGACAGAACATTCCCGGTCTTCAGAAGCGCCAGAGTGGCCCAGCCCGAAGTAGAGATGTGCTGGGCATAGCTTTGCGCTCCAGAGGGCCGCGTTGTCTCAAGCCAGCCACCAGAGGGAAGTTGGGTCTGGAGAAGATAAGTCCGGCCCTGCTGGATCAACTTCTTAATCTCCGGTCGATCTCCGACAGAAAGAAGGGCCAACAAAACGACTGCTGTGTCAAAGGACTCGGAAGGTGACTTGATATAGGGTCCCCATCCGCCGTCGCTGGCCTGGCCGAGAAGAATAAGCTCCAGGCTCTGCTGGCTCTTGGCCTTTGCCTTGGGCTGGGGACGATCAGCGAGAGCCATCATTACCGCAGCCGCATCAAGCATGGTCTTCACTTGTGTCTCCAGCAACCAGTCATCGGCTCGGGCAATCGGGCTTTGGAAGCGTGAGGCATCGGCTTTCTCAAGGATGCGGCGGGCCATATAGGTGGCGAGGGGAGTCCCGTAGGTTGCGGGAGATCCGACCACGGCTTCAACATCGAGTTGCCATGATCCATCAGCCCGTTGATAGGGCAAGAGCGATTCGGCCGCCTGAATCAGGATCTCTCGGTCCTCGATCAAGCCTGCCCCGAAGGCCTCTACCAGGGAAGCAGCAAACTGAATCCGGGCCAGCCTTTTATCGCTGAATCCAGGCTTACCTCGATTGTTGTCCCATTCCAGCGGTCGAACCAGCCACTCGGTAGTGTCGGTCAGAGCCTGCTCCGGCACAGGATAGGAAAGTTGCCGGGCCGTGTAGAGAGCTCGAGCGCCGTCGCCGTTGTTGTGACAGGAGAAACACTGGTTTTCTTTTGACCAGGCCGGGACTTCAGTTGCTAGATAGGCGATGGCGCGCGTTTCCGCTGACAGGCGGTTGGTCTTTTCCCCTTCAGAGGGAGAATCCTGGTTGGCCAACGCCACTTCCCTGGCCACAGGAAGCATCACCACGAACAGAGCAAGTAAACCTGCTAAAATACGCACTAGCCCCTCTCTGCGGCTCAAGTCATGATCCTCCAGCCAACTCTTGACTGACCTGACCTGCAGACTCCTGCCAGATAGCGTCAGTCTTCTTGCCCATCACAGGCTGTCCGAACTCTCCAGAGTTCCAAAGCGGGCTGAAAATAGTCCAGCCCATTGCCAGCGAGGCATTCACGCCTGCCAGTGAAATCCGCAAAAGCTTTGCGCGAACAGCAGGCTTCAAGTTCGGCTACTTGTAGATATCCGACAGCCAAGCCTCCGAGTCCCCGATCTGCAAATGATCCTCGCAGGTAATCCGTTCCAAAAGTTCCTGGTTCGGCCTCAAGCGATAGGTTTTCTTTGCCCCCCAGGGCTTCGTAAAGGCCTTCCGGTCTTCGAACGTGAACTCGACCTCCAAGGTGTCATGGTCGACGCGCCGGAAGCGCTCCACAACGTGCAGAGCGTCGCTATGCGGAGCCCCTCCAGCATCGAACCAAGTTTTGTCGTTTAGACCGACCGTGTCAACGACGAGTGTGTCTTTCTCCCACTTGCCAATCGAGTGCCCCATCCAGCCGAAAGGCCAACTCTCGGGATGTTCTCGACCATCCATATAGATTTGGCGCACTCCGTTACTCACCTCGAAGAGCATAACCAGCTTGTTCGGAACCTGAATGATCTCGAAAGGATAATCAAGCATGATCCGTGTCGGACCGGGCGGAAAACACCAAGTGAGTGGATCCAACGAGTCGAGTCCTTGCTCCGAGGGTGCTCGTCCCGCCCTGTGGCGTTTGTAGATTTCCATGGCCCAAGGCTGTAGCGGAGGGTCCTCCAGGATAAATCTGGAGCCGGCCCCGCCTTGTTCTGGTACTAGATTCCAAACTCCAGACAGGTCCGGCATGGTCTTTGCCGCTCCCCACTGGGCAGCGGTCTGAGCGAGGATCACAGGAGTGATGGCGAGCGCCGCCATCACCGCAAGTGATCCCATTAAGCGATTCCGCATTTGGAAACACCTCCCTGGTTCGATACGCCAGCCTCGGATGCAGTTCAGAATCTGACCTCCCCAGAGTTCCAAACCGCGCTGATAATAGTCCATCCACTGCAAGCGAGGCATTCACCCTGCCAGTGAAATGAGCAAAAACTTTGCGCCAACGGCAAGGCATCCGTTCGGCTACTTGCCGGGATCATGCATCCAATACTTCCCCATCTGCAAATGATCCTCGCAAGTAATCCGTTCCAAAACTTCCACGTTCGGCGTCAACCGATAGGTTTTCTTTGCCCCCCAGGGCTTCGTAAAGGCCTTCGGGTCTTCGAAGGTGAACTCGACCTCTAATGTGTCATGGTCAACGCGGTGGAAGCGCTCCACAACATGCAACGCGTCGCTATGCGGAGCCCCTCTACGATCCATCCAGGTTCTGCCGTTTAGACCGACCGTGTCAACAACGAGTATGTCTCTCTCCCACTTGCCAATCGAGTGCCCCATCCACCCGGCAGGATAACCTTCGGGATGCCCTCGCCCATCCATAGAGATTTGGCGCACCCCGTTACTCACCTCGAAGAGCATAACCAACTTGTTCGGAACCTGAATGATCTCGAAAGTATGTTGAACCATGGCCCGCGTCACACCGGATGGATAACAGAAGCCATTTGGGTCCAACCCCTCGTTCCCCTGCGCCCTTGGGTTCGTTACGCCCGCCCTGTTGCGCTTGTAGATCTCCATAGCCCAAGGCTGCAGCGGAGGGTCCTCCAGGTACAAGTACTTTTGTGCGCTAAATCGTCCACCTGCGCCTAGTTCTCGTACTAGATCCCAAACTCCAGACAGGTCCGGTGTGGCCGCCCCCGATTGCGTAGCGGTCTGAGCGAGTAGAAGGGGCGAGAAGGCGAGCACCGCTACCACCGCAAGGATCGACCTCATGAACCGATTTCGCATTTGGAAACTCTCCTTCCGTGGTTATGACCAGAATCAGCCCGACCCGCTACAAAACCCCCTCCATCGTCCCGGGGCATTCGCTTCTATGTTATTCGGTCTCTTCGCGCAGCACTTGACCGTTGGGCCCCACGATTCTCACGAGATTGCAAATCTTACGGCCGTCTTTGGCGGGAGCACAGGTCATAATGATCTGGTCTCCTGGCTTCAATGTCTCCTTGTTCCAGCCCTCCCGGAACAACCTCACTGGAGGTTCGGATCCGGCCATCCATTTCACCACCTTGCCATTCTCGTCCTGCACTTCGAAATGAATTTGCACATGGGGATTAATAAACCTAAACTCGGTTACGGTTCCCGCCAGGGTGACCGGATGATCAGCGTCGTACATCGCACTCGAGTGGTGTGCCAACATCGGGCCTGAAGCCAGGAGCAGCCCCACAGTCAGCGACACAACAGCTAACACCTTATTTTTCATTGTGATACCCTCAAATTTGATACCTCCAAAAGGTGGTGGGCCGTAGCTCTTTGAATGCCTCCAAAACAAACCTGTTTAGAGCCGGACACTCCGTCCGAGAAATGAAATTTCTATTCCTTCTCATATACCCCTTCCTCTCCCTCACAAAGTTTTTGAGAAGATCAGTTAATGGCCTCTTTCGATGACTTGATCATAGAAGAGTC
>JAUXKG010000404.1 GCA_030624355.1 Acidobacteriota bacterium | reverse complement strand
TGAGCCTTTGGGCACTTGTTCATTACCGCAGACAATTGGCTGATAGGGTAGCTGCCCTGAGAGAGTCCAGCGCAGAGATCGGCAGCTTTCTGATTGAGACCCTCCAGGGCATGAAGCTGGTTGTGACATCCAATGCCCAGCAAAGAGAAGTCGGGCGCTTTCGCGACAAGAACGAAAACTTCATCCGAGCACTCATGTCCATGCAGATTCACACCTATCTGGCCGGCGGGCTGCCGGGACTGATCCTTTCGGCCAGTGCCGCCATCGTCTTTCTCTACGGCGGCTACCGAGTGGTTATGGGAACGCTGACGGTAGGCACCTTTGTGGCATTCACAGCCTACCAGATGCGATTGTTTTCCCCCATTCAGGCGCTGATGGGCCTTTACGCCAACCTGGCGAGTGCCCGAGTGTCGCTGCAGCGCATTCACCAGATATTGGACACCAAGCCTGAGGTGGTGGAACAAGCGGATGCCGAGTCCCTTACCGAGGTACGAGGAGAGGTTTCGTTTGAGGATGTAATGCTTTCCTTTGACCGGGGAGAACCGGTGCTCAAAGGAGTCTCCTTCGGAGCCCGACCCGGCGAGACGGTTGCGGTAGTGGGTCCCAGTGGCAGCGGGAAATCCACTATTGCCGATCTGCTGCTGCGCCTCTTCGATCCTGACTCGGGCGTGGTGCGTTTGGACGGGCGTGACCTGCGGACCCTGTGTCTGGACGATTTACGACGCCAGGTTGTGCTGGTCGACCAGCAGCCTTTTCTGTTCAACTCCTCGATAGCCGAGAATGTTCGCTACGCCCGGCCGGAAGCCTCGGACGATGATGTGGCCCGGGCCGCCCGCCGAGCCGGAATCGAGGAGTTCATTCAAGGATTGCCGCAGAAGTATGAGACACCGGTGGGTGAGCGAGGCATGGCGCTCTCGGCCGGGGAGCGTCAGAGGATCGCCATTGCACGTGCCTTTCTGGCCGATCCAGTGGTGCTGGTTCTGGATGAAGCCACTTCAGCGCTGGACTCGGCAGCCGAAGGCCGGATCATTTCCGGTTACGAGGCCATCATGAAGGGGCGAACCACGATCCTGATCTCTCACCGACTGGAACTGGTGAGCAAGGCCGATAAGGTGGTGGTTCTGGAGGGAACCAAGGTGGTCGAGGAAGGGACCCTGCAGGAACTGCGAGAGGGACAAGGGGCCTTTGCCCAGCTCTTTGGAGCATCGGGATCATGAGTCAGCCGGCCGCCGATGAACAATCCCGGGAGGTCTTGGCGCAGAGAAGGGGGAGTCCTGTGCGGGTGGCCGTAATAGACAGCGGAGTTCACGCCCAACACCCGCACGTCGGAGGAGTCGCCGGCGGCATTGCGATCGAGGCCGACGGGCGCCTGCATGAAGATTATGTAGACCGGCTGGGACACGGTACGGCAGTTGCAGCCGTGATCCGGGAGAAGGCACCGAAGGCGGAGCTCTTCGCGGTGAAGGTTTTCCATCGTTCTCTTTCCACCCGGATCGAGGTGTTGGTCAGGGCCATCCAGTGGGCGGCAAGCTCGCGCATGCAAGTCGTCAATCTGAGTCTGGGGACCGATAGGCCCGAACACGAAGAGGTGCTGCTGGAGGCTGTTCAATTTGCCAGGCAGCGAGGAACAATGATCGTCGGCGCCTACCGGAATGAGGAGATGCGCTGTCTGCCGGGCAGTCTGCCGGGCGTTTTGCCTGTGCTTCTGGATTGGGAGTGCCCACGGAGCGAGTATCGTCCCCAGGTTCTGCCCCAGGGAGGGATCGTGTTTCGTGCTTCTGGCTATCCGCGTGACATTCCCGGGGTTCCGCCCAGCCGAAACTTGAAGGGGATCAGCTTTGCGGTGGCTCACATGACCGGTTTTGTGGCGCGAACCCTGGCGGCTCGGCCTGATGTCTCTTTCCAAGACTTGCCGCGTATTCTTGTGAGGCAGAGCACTTTCCCTGAGGTGTCCTGAGTCTGGTAGAGACTGAGAAGTAGTGGGCGGGGGCACCGATAGGAAAGGATTGTTGGCCGGACTCGTTGCATTCATCTAGTATCGCAGAGATGGGATTGATCTGACGTTTTCCAACTGATTGGGAGGGACACTATGTTTAGTCGGGTGTTTGGCAGGTTTGATGTTTGGGCGCTGACGCTTCTTCGTGTCGTCACGGGATTTCTATTCTGGCAGCATGGTGCTGGAAAGCTGTTTGGACTGCTGGGAGGCGACACCGTTGAGTTCCTGACGCTGCGCTGGTTCGCGGGTGTACTGGAGTTCTTCGGCGGTCTGGCAGTCGGCGTCGGGCTGTTCACCGTTCCTGTGGCTTTCCTGCTGTCGGGAGAGATGGCCTTTGCCTACTTCATTTCTCACGCTCCCGGAGGATTTTGGCCGATTCAAAACAACGACGAGAGAGCCATATTGTTCTGCTTTATTTTCCTTTACCTGGCCACCGTTGGTGGGGGACGACTAACCCTGGATGGCCTGTTCTTCTCTCGAGACTCCGGGGAAGAAGAATAGGTGGGACCGGTTTGAGTCCCGATTTTGGGCCGGCATCTGAAGGAGGTGGCCCCGCCCGGTTATGGTGAACCAGCGTGGGGGTTCGAGCGGGGCCTCTTGGGGGAAACGTCATCTTTTACTAGAGCAACTTCGGTGCCAATGTTCAGGGATACGACGCCTCTCCGAAGATTGCAGTCTAAACTGCTCACAATCAATTAATTAAGCTCTTTGTGTTGACGGTCAACACGCTTCGGGAGAGGTGTCAACCTGGAGACCGGTGTACAGTCCGGTTGACTCTCCAGCTGCTTTTCCGGCTGTGCTCGGGGGTTGCATTTCGTCAAGGCAGCCGTTACCGTACCCTACCTGATTTCCCAATAGAAAGAAGGAGCAGTCAACTTGTGAAAGGAAGTGGTGATGACACATTTATCGATCAAGGCGGGTCCTTTCGAGTTCAAGGCCAGGATGGAGGAGGAAAACGCTCCCAAGACCTGTGAGGCCTTTCTGAAACTCTTACCTTTCCAGAACAAGATCGTTCATTGCCGTTGGAGTGGTGAAGCGGTCTGGATTCCCATGGGTGATTTTGAAACCGGTATAGAGTTCGAAAACCACACCAGCCATCCTTCCCGGGGTGATGTCATTCTGTATCCGGGAGGATTCAGTGAAACGGAGATTCTTATAGCCTACGGCAGTGCCTGCTTTGCCGCTCAGGTGGGACAGTTGGCCGCCAACCACTTCTTGACCATTGTCGAGGGGGCTGAAAATCT
>JAUXKG010000294.1 GCA_030624355.1 Acidobacteriota bacterium | reverse complement strand
TCCCCGCTGCAGTCCCCCTTGGCCACTTCTTCAAAGTAGGCCTTCAGGAGTGTCTCAAGTCTGGTGATGGCCACCTGGCGGAAGGGAATGGGAAGAATCTCCAGGCGGCTCAAGAAGTGGTTGGGCAAGGAGGCGACGGCCTTCCTCAGAGGGCCGCCACTATCCCCCAGCAGTTGCTTGGCAAGTTCTTGCAGCGTCACTCTCTGACCCAGGTAGGGCTGGATCAAATACTCCAGACAGGCATGTACCAGGCCTCCCCAATCCAATGGATTCATATGGTCCGGAAACTCCAAGGGAATCAGCGGCCTCCACTGAGCGAGGCGATCGACGTAGTAGCGAAATGGACATCTGGCCAAAACTTCCAAGTCAGTGACAGAAATTCGCTGCTCCTTCTGTTGAGGGTCAGGCATAGCTGCTTCAGGAACATGGCCATTCCAGGCTACCTCCCTCCTCCTGTGCCTGTCCGCTTCCAGGAGATAGCGATAGGGGATTCGACTGGACAACATGTTTGTTCCGTCCGGTTGTACGAAAACTAGAAAATCAGGAGGTAGAAACAACCCTTCGGGGTCCAGCTCCAGCAGGAACTCTGCCTGCTGGGCAGGCCCGCGCGGCATTCTTCCCTCGTATTTCAGTGCTCCCGGATCTCTCTCCCAACGCTGGATGTAGCGCTGCACCCAGGGAGTGGGAGCGACACTGCGCCCCGACTCGTCGCTTTCAGGAATGACCCAATGAATCGATTCGGCAGAGGTATTCAGCAAGAAGAAGAGCATGGACATCTCATCGGTCACATGTGACTTGATTGGCAGGCGGTGCCCCACAGCACCCGCCTTGTCCACCAGTCTTCCACGGGACAGGTCTGAAAGAAGCGGGTCTTCCTGAATGCGGGATGGCAGATTTCCCGAAGCCAGGCCCAGAAATACAATGGCCTTTGAGGTCAATCCTCGAGCTCGCATCAGAGGCAGAAAAAGAACAGCCTCTTGATTCAGTGGATCACTCTGGGTCTGATCGCCAACCAGCTGTGTCATCATTTCACGAAGAAGGGACTCCTCAAGGGAGAAATCGGGACGGAAGGACTGCATGCCTTCCAGCCCCTTCAGCAGAGTATCCAGAAGAGCTGGTTGCGGAAGCCACCTCTCTTGGACTCTCTTGAGAAAAGCGATAGCCTCCTGAGGAGTGAACGTTCTCTGTCTTCCGCCGGCATCTCCTCCCCACAGGTCGACAACCTCCCTCACCAGTTGTCCTTCTTCTTTCGTGAACTGGGGAACCCCCCACTGACCGGTATCCCCCGCTTCCTGTCTCCCCTTTACGTCGAAGACCGAGAGCCAGCTCGAACCTCCCCAGATACCAACCTGGCGGACCTTGGACTCGAACTGATCCAGGTTCAGGTCGCCCGCTGCCCCCAGGCCCGGCCAGTTTCGCAGATAGGCCAGCACCCATTCCGCAGGAGCTCGATCCTCCCAGAGACGGGCCAGCATGTGCAGGGCACGATTTTCCGGGGTCAACCCGGCGGGAGCGTCCACAATGCGAACAGGAATAGCAAAAGCATCAAAAACCTGGCGTATGGTCTGCGAGTAGGGTTTCAGATCAGGTGCCCAAACCATGATCTGGTGCAAGGGAATGGGATTTTCAGGGTCATCTATCCACTGACGCACCCGAAGGGCGGCACAAAGAAGCTCGGATCGGATCCCTGAAGCCCGTTGGAAGGTCAGAAACGAGGGTTGATCGGGGATCTCCCCCTCGGGAAAGGTGGAGAGAAAAAAGCGCTCGCTCGCCGACTCGCCAGCGGCGCCTGAAGGAACGCCTGCGCGGGTCTCAACACTGCTCAGGGCGGTGCCCAATCTAACCTTGAGATCTTCCAGCACGTCGTGAGCAAAAGAAAATGCAGGATGTGAGCTCTTCACCGGCTCAGTGCAGGGGTAGAGAATGGCCATTGGCACTCGCTGAGCCAGCGACGAAATGATCTGGACATTGATGTCAGTAAAATCGTAAAAGCCGTAGATGAATACCTTGACAGACTGTTTCTCCTCACAAGCCAGAGAAAACAGCAACTCCTCCTGGCTGGTCCGTGCAATCCATTCGGGCACCTGCTGCTGCTGGAGGGGTTGCCAGTTGAGACTGCGGGCTTCCAACAGCCGGAGCCAGTCCACGTATAGACAGACAACCTCTCGTTCCAGGGGAGCGAGCTCAGGTTCTTGCGCCAGCTCCTGCAGGATCTCGCACTGGTCGGGACCAAAGCCACCGTCTGCCAGATCGAGAAAGGTAGGCCGTAAGTGACGATAGCCGCTAGGCATTCGATGCAGTCCGACCAACGGGGAGCTGGGAGGAAGCTGCTCCACCAGTTCAAACAGAAGGAGATCCAGGGCACAGTTCCAGCGCCGGACGCCAGGCTCGCTATCTCTGGAGCCGAGGCGATCAATGAAACTGGCAACCGGGACGACGCGCACACCGCCAAGAACCCCTTCGCCCGCTTCCCGTCCCAAGCGTACCCGCAAGTGATTGACAGCTGTCGAGGTGGGAACAACCACCCACTTGGGCCCCAGAGGATCCTCCAGACAGGAAGTGCGAAGCTGATGGAGCAACATGTCCAGGAGGCCCGGAAACGAAGGCACGAGCACCAGCTTACAGGCCATCGCCATCACTCCAGGCTAGATACAGAATCCCAGAACCAACCACCCGGAAATCTAGCAGCTTCCTCTGACCTGTTAGTAGCCCGCCTGATGCATAGCTTGTCAACTTATGCATCATCCGGGTCAGAGGTTGAGCTGACGCAGCTTTTCCCGTGCCCTTTCGAGATCCTGGAGAGTGCTAAACAGACGCTTTTGAATCTGACCGTCCTGATTCTCCACCAGCAAGGGATATCCCTCTAAGAGCCCCTCCACAAAAGCTTCCTCGAAGGATCCCAATTCCTGGGAACGGTTCTTACTCAAGATTAAAGCTTCTTTCCGGAGTTCCTCCAAACGACTGTATCCGGCCTGAAAAAAAGTTTGAAGGTAGTGGGCCTGAAGTCCCTCTACGGCCTTGGAGGAATCTCCGGATGACCACCAATCCAGACCCAGGTTGATTCCCATAATTGCCTTTCGGATGCCCTGCTTCACCCGAGCTGGATCGGCAACGGAAACTTGATCCGCGGAGAGGATCTTGTTTCCGACAAAGACCAGTTCTTCCAAAAGAATCTGGGCCTCCTGGGGCGGGGTGACCAGGGCCAGAGCCTTGAAGAGGAGCAGCAGGCTCTGTTCCTCGGCCTGGGGCAGCTTGGCAGGAAGAGTGCTGACCGGATGAATCGTCTCCGATCGCTTCTCGGGAAACGGTTCTTCGGATGGCAGATAGGTATAAATCTCGAGGGCTTCGAAATAATCTTGAAAGCCCAATCCCTCCACACGCCGCTTCCGATTCTGGTAGCCCTCCTCTTCGATCTCCTGCGAGGTTCGCGCCCCGGCAGAGGAGATCAGACGAGCGGCATACTCAGGCTCCAACTCGTAGAGACGCAGAATCAGATCACGAAGCAGCCGGGCCCTCTCGGAGTCCGGAGGCAATATGATCAGGAAGTAATCATCGGGCGTATACAGCCATTCTCCCTGCTCAGCCTCCCCTTGGTACTCATCTTCTTCCGACTTTTCATGAACCTGAACTTCGCGTTTGAAGATCAGTTCCCACAGTTCCTGATCGGCAGCGCGGATCAGTTTTCGAGCGACCGCATCCTGGGCTGCGATGATGTATTTCTGCCAGGAGACGAAAGCTCCGGGCCGAACGTTGTCGCGCGACCACACGTCCAGATCCAGAA
Organism: Acidobacteriota bacterium; assembly: GCA_030624355.1. Classification (GTDB taxonomy): domain Bacteria; phylum Acidobacteriota; class UBA6911; order RPQK01; family JADFOI01; genus JAUXKG01. The sequence continues at coordinate 480 of JAUXKG010000294.1, read as the reverse complement.
TCGCCGTCCACTGTTCCTCAGTGATATGGGGCAGCAGCCGAGCGACCTCCCCACTCTCCAAATCCTTTGCTGCGAAGAAAAGGTGGGCCACAGGCATCTGTCGAATTCGGCCCCTTCCGTCGGCGCTGTCCAGCAATTCCCTGACGCTGACCGGCGAATAGAGGCAACCGTAGATGAAATCCTCCGGCTGCTGGATAAGAGTTCGATTGCTGTTCACCAATCCCATTATACAAGGAATAGCTAGCCCGGATTATGCATAGGTTTTCTTCACTACGCTCAGTGAAAGGTTTCTTCACTTCGCTCAGATGAAGGCGGCGTGACGAAGGGCTGCAGGCGCCGCGATGACAAGGCGTACAACTCACAAACCTCCGAATCCGTGTCAATCCGTGTTCGTTAATCCGTGGAATCCGTGTTAACAAGGCAGAACAACGCCGTCAGCGTGGATGATTGCGGCACTGCAGTAGACAACTTATGCATATT
>JAUXKG010000348.1 GCA_030624355.1 Acidobacteriota bacterium | reverse complement strand
GTGTCGTTCTTTGCAGCCGTGGCCGTGGCCTCTCTGGCCGGAGGCACCCTGCACGGTTTTTTCTCGGAGGAAACGACTTTCGGACACACCTTCTTCTGGTCCCTCTCGATGCTGGCAGTGGGCGTCACTGCCCTTTCCGGCTGGGCCATCGGCGCCAAACTTATAATGGCTCCGGAACTGGCCGTCTGGGTGATCCGGGCTGCCTCCCTGCAGCTGATCATCTATACCGGCGTGGTGTTGTTGGTAAACGACGCCTTCTGGGTTGCTATTGTCGACTATTTGCCTGCCGCACTGTTTCTGCTGGCTGCCTTTGCCGTGGCGGCCCGTCGCAGGCGATCGCTGAGGGTGTCGATGGGTGCCTGGGGTATGGCACTGGCTCTTGCGGCGGCGGTGCTTCAGCAAATGGGGGTTGCCATCCACCCGGTCTACTTCAACCACAATTCTCTTTATCATCTGCTTCAGGGCATGGCACTGGCACTGGTCTTTGTGGCCTGCCGAGGCCTGCAGCAGCAGAATGGAGGTTTCAATGCTGACACGACGTGAGTGGTTACAACGGGGCGCTCGAGCGGGAGCCGCGGTGGCTTTGCTGCCCACCGGCTGCAGCCGGCCCTCTCAGGAGCCGACCGGGGTGTGGGTCAACGACATTCATTCCAAGCTCAATCGGACACAGGTGTCCCGCATCGAGCAGCCGGCCAGCCTGGAGGCCGTACAAGCGGTCGTGAGTCAGGCCGGCAGCCAGGATCGTGCCGTTTCCATCATGGGCGGACGTCACGCCATGGGTGGACAGCAGTTCGGCGCTGACACCGTTCTCATCGATATGGACCGGATGCGGGGTATTTACGAGTTCGATGCTGAAAAGGGTGAGGTGGAAATTGGTGGGGGAACCCAGTGGCCTGGTCTGGTCTCCGATCTGATTGAGCGCCAGCGGGATAGTCGATCGCAGTGGGGAATCGTGCAGAAGCAAACCGGCGCCGACCGCTTGAGCATCGGCGGTGCCCTGGCCGCCAACGTGCACAGTCGAGGCTTGACCTACAAGCCGATTGTGCAGGATGTGGAGGCCTTTACTCTGGTGGATGCCAGGGGCGAAGTGCTTCGCTGCAGCCGCCAGGAGAATCGGGAGTTGTTTCGGCTGGCCATTGGAGGCTACGGTCTTTTCGGTGTCATTGCCAGCGTGCGGCTCCGGCTGGCGCGCCGGCAGAAGATCGAGCGGGTGGTCGAGGTGACCGATGTCTCAGAGATGGAAGGCCGATTCACCGAACGCGTGGAAGAGGGCTTTCTTTTTGGGGACTTTCAGTACTCTACCGACATCGACTCGGAGTCATTGCTCAGGCGGGGCGTGTTCTCCTGTTACCGGGTCGTGGATCCTGACACGCCAATGATGGAGGAGCAGCAGGCGTTGAGCCGTGAGAACTGGCTGGATCTCCTGGAACTGGGCCACTCGAACCGGAAAGAAGCCTTTGACCGATACTCCTCCTATTATCTGGGGACCAACGGGCAAATCTACTGGTCCGACACCCACCAGCTCTCCACCTACATCGACGACTACCATCTGGAGCTGGGTCGGCGCATCGGTCCGCTGTCCGAGGGAACCGAGATGATCAGTGAGATCTACGTGCCGCGTGCGGCACTGGCGGAGTTTCTTGAAGAGGTGCGCAGCGACTTCATGGCCAATCGGGTGAACCTGATCTATGGGACTGTGCGGCTGATTGAACGGGATGAGGAGACCTTTCTGGCCTGGGCGAACCAGCCCTGGGCCTGCGTGATTTTCAACCTGCATACCGCCCATGACGCGGCCTCGCTTCAGGTCACAGCCGAACACTTTCGAAGGCTGATCGACTCGGGACGCCACCATGGCGGCAGTTATTTTCTGACCTACCATCGCTGGGCCACCCGGGATCAGCTGCTGGCCTGCTATCCGCAGTTTCCCGAGTTCCTTCAATTGAAGCTGAAGTACGATCCCGAGGAGCGCTTTCAGAGTGACTGGTATCGACATCACCGGGCGCTGGTCTCGGGGTAACTGCTGGATCGCCAGTCTGAGACCAACAAGCTTCTTTGAATCAAAGACTTACAAAGTCAAGGGAAAGTCTTGAGAGTAAAAGGGAACTGTGCTCCAATGGCTTTTAGCCCGGATAATGTATAAGTTGTCTACTGCAGTGCCGCAATCATCCATGCTGACCGCGTTGTGCTGCCTTGGGCTCCTCGACGTACTGCAAGAGTACGCCTGCGGGGTCCTTCGTTGCACGCCTCGTCATCGCGGCGCCTGCGGCCCTTCGTCACGACAACCTATACATAATCCGGGCTCAGTCGTTTCTTACTAAACAGTCATAAAGGGAGAAGAACATGCAAGACACACCTCCTGCCCCGGACGCCCAGGAGACTCCGCCATCCTCTCCTCCATCCCAGCAGCCCTCGCCCAACCGGGTCCCCATGCTGATTCTGGCCTATCTTGGGATTTTTGCTCTGATTCCGCTGCTGGTGGAGAAGGAGGACTCGGAGGTGCAGTGGCATGCCAAGCATGGACTGGTCCTTCTGATAAGCTGGATTGTTCTTGCCATGGTTGTGGCGATGCTCGGCCAGATGCCCGTTGTGGGTGGGGTGCTCGGATGTGCCGTGGCCCCATTCTTATGGTTGGTGCTTTGTATCGTTCAGATAGTCGGCATGGTCAAGGCGCTCAGGGGAGAGCGGATGATCATTCCCGGGATCTCTGATTACGCCGACAGGTGGTAATGAAGCGCTTCGCACCTCTGATCGTCACGGTGGTGGGCTTGCTCTGTCTGTTGACCCTGCTGGGGAGCAGTCTTTTGGCCCCTGTCGAGATCGGAGCCATTCATCTGTATCAGAGGCTGGGCTCTTCGGTGATGGGCTACTTCGTGACCTGTCGCTTCACCCCAAGCTGCTCCCACTATGCCGTGAGAGCTCTCGGCGATGAAGGCTTCTGGAAGGGAAATCTGTTGATCTTTCAGCGCCTGATTCGTTGTTCTCCGATTGGAGTCCTGTTTCTCGATTGAGGTTTGAGGACTGCTGTCCCCGATTTCTCCCTACACTGGGTGGGTTGGCAGGCCCGCGTTTCGGCGGGCCTGAATCCGCATTGATCGACGAGTTTTAGAAAGGGTCGTCCTGGTCGCCAAACCCCCGGTGAGAACCCCGGCGGGAGTGGCGGCGCTCCTTGAGCTCTTCCAACTGTTCCAGTTGTTCGGGCGTGAGGATTGCCTGGAAAGATTCTCGAAAGGACTCACGAACCTGGCGAGCTTCCCGGGACAGATCCCGTTTCGAGATCACCAGTTGACCCACCTCGACAGCGGAGGGCTCTTCCAGCTCCAGTTCAGCCTTCAGGGCTTCCCTGATTTCTTCCCTCTGCTGGTGCAAAGGTTCGACGGTGGACTTCATCTCCAGCTTGAGCGCATCGATTTGTTCCATTTGCTCCTCGGTCAGCCCGAGGGCTTCGGTCATGCGCTCAGAGAACATGCCGCCGCCGCTTCCGAACTGTTGACCCTCCATCCGGGGACCGTGAGAGCGATCCTTTCGCGGTCCTGCTGCGGAAAGCAACACAACCGCCATAAGAAGTGTAATTCCCAATGCCAGTCCAATCTCAAACTTCCGTTTCATGTTTGTTATCTCCTTACAATTTGTTGGCAATATGCATCGTTCTCTTATAGGTACGGAGCAAGGATCAGAATGTTTCGCACAACCGGTGAGTGTAACCCGGATTATTCATAAATTCTCTACTGCAGTGCCGCAATCATCCGCGCTGACTGTGTTGTGCTGCCTCAGCCCGGAGTATGCATAAATTCTCTACTGCATCGCG
>JAUXKG010000295.1 GCA_030624355.1 Acidobacteriota bacterium | reverse complement strand
TGATCTCGCCGCGCAAGCCCCATCAGCGAACGTTACCATATCTATGAAGCGAGACACGAAGGAGGCCGATCGAGCGCAACGCAGTCAGGACGAGTGATGTCGGCGATGCAGTAGAGAATTTATGCATAATCCGGGCTAGGTTCCGGATCAACCTCCTGTTGATTTCTTCAGAGGGCTGAACAAGATCTTTGAACTTAATGAGTTGCCGTTGTTGTTGACGATCCATGCCGTTGACTGTGTCTCGGTCCCTTGCTATGATGCAGCATTGATTTGGGGAGGAGAGTCGATACTCGCTCTGTAGATGCCAGCCGCTTTTCAAGCCCTCACAAAAAGAATCAAGGTTAAGAGGCGTAAGTGGAAGCAGTTTTGTACCACGATTCGTGAGTGGAAAATGGTGGCCAAGGCACTGGTCTCCCGGGATCATCCCATTTTGGCCCACATCATCCCCACACGTCGCTGTAATCTGGCTTGTACCTACTGTAACGAGTACGATGACTTTTCCGATCCGATTCCCACCGATGTGATCTGTGAGCGCCTGGATCGCTTGGCCGACTTGGGTACTGCGATCGTCACCATCAGCGGTGGTGAACCGCTGATGCATCCTGAACTGGAAGTCGTGATTGCACGAATCCGACAGAGAGGAATGCTGACAGGGCTGATCAGCAATGGTTACCTGATGTCCCGCAAGCGCATTCAATCTCTAAATGCCGCCGGGTTGGAGCATCTGCAAATCAGCATTGACAATGTGGAACCTGACGATGTCTCCAAGAAGAGCTTGAAGGTGCTGGATAAGAAGCTGGGCTACCTGGCCGAACTGGCCGACTTTAAGGTAAACATCAATTCTGTTTTGGGTTCTGGAGTCCAGGATCCCTATGACGCTCTACTCATCGGTCGTCGAGCTGTGGAGCTGGGCTTCACCTGTACGGTGGGAATCATCCACGATGGAGCCGGAGCCCTGAAGCCACTGGCTGAGCGAGAGAAAGAGATCTTTTACCAGCTCACGGATTTGGGGAAGAAGGGTTACCCGCAAGTGAATCAGTATTTTCAAGAAAATCTGGTGAAGGGAAAGCCCAATGGGTGGCGTTGCCGTGCCGGTGCCCGCTACCTGTACATCTGTGAGGACGGTCTGGTCCACTACTGCTCACAGCAGAGGGGCTATCCCGGAATTCCTTTGGAGCAGTACGGGGTTGAGGATATTCGTCGCGAGTATCTAACCGAAAAGCCCTGTGCGCCGCACTGCACGATCTCCTGTGTTCACCAGGCTTCCATGGCAGATTTCTGGAGGGCACCGCAGAATCTGGAGGCCTTTGCCGATCTGCCGTCTCGGCCGGTTAAAACAGGCAGCAAGAGGCCCCCGATGGAAGATCTTCTGCAGCTGGAGTAGTTAATAGGCCCGCCCGTCTTCTAATTGTTCTTTCTTGCTCTCTTCAGCGGTGCTTTGATTTGCTGGCGTGCCGCCTCGAAGACCTGGTCGAACATCTCCTTGGTCAGTCTCCCTGTCTGGGTGTTCTGCTGACTGGGATGATAGGAAGCGATGAGCGTGGTCCGCCCATCCAGCTCATAGATGGCTCCGTGTTCGAATTTGGGCAAAGGACGGGGCACCGGCCAGTTGAGTTCTTGCCGCGTTCTCAGGTAGGTTTTCCAGGCAATATGACCCAGGGGAATAATCACTCGGAGACGCCCCAGGAGTTGCAGCTCCCGCCACAGGTAGGACCGGCAGATCTCGAGTTCTTCGGGAGTGGGTTTGTTAGCCGGAGGTGCGCAATGCAGTGCGGCTGAGATGAACGTGTCCGACAGCCTCAGGCCGTCGGTTTGATCCCGGCTAGACGCTTGATTGCAGAAGCCATACCGGTGGAGGCTGTCATATAGAAAGTCTCCGCTACGGTCTCCGGTGAACATTCTTCCCGTCCGATTCGCTCCATGAGCGGCAGGAGCCAGTCCCAGAATCAGCAATCGAGCATTCCATTGACCGAATGAGGGGACCGGTTTTCCCCAGTATTCCCAGTCTCGGAAGGCCCTTCGTTTCTGCTTGGCAATCCTTTGCCGGTAATCCACCAGGCGAGGGCACAACTGGCAGCCCACCAGCTCCTGCTGAAGTTGTTGGAGTTGGACTCTTGGAGAGCGCTCTTGATCAGTCTTGTGTTTGATTTTCTTGGGCACCGAAATCGCGTAGTGTCCCCTGTCAGTTGTCAGTTGTCAGTTGTCAGCCTGGTCGGGCTTTCAGCCCGGTCAGGTGGTCAGGTGGTCCCAGTCTTCTTTCTCTATGTCCGCATAGTGGGAAGCACAGGCTCTCCCCTGAGCCTTGGAAACATAGAGGGCCTGGTCGGCATGTTCCAGAAGCTCGGAAATGTTGCTGCAATTTTGTGGAAAAGTTGCCGAACCGACGCTGATCGAGAAACTGGGCAAGTCCTTTATATCCAGGGCCGCAACGCTCTCCAGCAGTCTTTGTGTGAACCGCCTGACCTCGTCCTCGCCAATTTCGGGAAGAAGTACCGCGAACTCATCTCCTCCCCGGCGAGCCGAAACGTCCTGGCGACGGCTGGAAATCTTGAGCACTCTGGATAGACTCTGAAGAACTTCATCCCCTATCGCATGACCCCAGTTGTCGTTGATCAGCTTGAAGCGGTCCAGATCCAGCAGAATCACCGAGAGTGGTTTGTCGTTGCGGTGAGCCCGAGAGAACTCTTCCTCGACTCGTTCCGAGAAATGGCGGAAGTTGACCAAGCCTGTGAGACCATCAGTGTGAGCCAGTGCCTCCAGTTCCTTCAAAAGCTGCACATATTGAAGCGTCAGGACGGTCTGGTCAGTTAGAAATTGGAACTTTTTGAAATCCTGCGCACTCCAACTGTTCTTTTTCTCCCGATAAACCGCGATCAGCCCGGAAAGAGCACCATCCGCTTTCCAGGATTTACCCATGTAGCTTCTAAAGCCGGAATACAGTGCGAAATCTTCTTTTTGGGACAGATCAGAATCCTCCAGCAAGTCTCCCTGGAGTTCCACGGTATCGGATTGAAAAGATTTCTGGTGGATGCTTTTTTCGATTTCCAGGACGGGAGGCTGATCAGACTCGGAGTGGGCGAGAACCCTTCGTGTAATGCGTTCTTCTTCCACCAGAGCCAGCTCACAAGTGTCGGTTCCCATGATCACATTTATGAGGGTTGGGATTTTGGCATAGAGAGTTTCCACATCTCGAGTCTGAACCAAAGCCTTTCCGAATTCGAACAGGTCTCCCGTGAACTCCGACTCGGCCTCCAGTTGCTGCTGGCCAACCCTCTGCATATAGACGAGATATCCGAAGAACAAACCCACAATGAAGAGAAAAGGAATGCGAAGCAGGAAGGCGCTGGTCAGTTCAAACCCGCCCGACCTGATGACCATAAAGGCATAGAGCCCGCTCAGAACCATAATGCCCAGCATCAGTGCCTTAATGTTCTGACCGGCAGAGGCCATCATCAGCACGAGGAAGAAAAACAGATAGAAGTCGGAGGTAGCTTCTCCAGTCAGATAGATGGCCAGCGATATAAAGGCAATGTCAACGAAGACCAGGATGAAGTCTAGGACAGAGCGTTGGTAGAATTCGGACGGAATAAAGAAAAGACCTGCGTTAATGATGATAAAGGCCAGGATGGAGATGTCAAAAATCCCGAACGGCCCCTCAGGACGGCTGAAGTAGATGAGGTAGCTGAAGCCGACGACCAGCAGCCATTGCAGCGAGAGAATGTGTTTTCTTTTTTCGACAATCAGATCGGCCACTGCCGCATTGTTACCATAGTATTTACCGCGAGACAAGGGGGCTATCGGGGGATCTCCACAGTGAGATTTGTGTGGTGTGGATGACCTAATTGGGCTTCTTGCGCTGTGATGGCGGGGTGCAACTGGAGCGATGTTTTAACCCGGATTATTCATAAATTCTCTACTGCAGTGCCGCAATCATCCGCGCTGACTGTGTTGTGCTTTCTTAGCCCGGATCATGCATAAATTCTCTACTGCATCGCGGAAATCACTCGTCCTGACTGTGTTGCGCTCGATCGGCCTTCCTAGTGTACTGCACGAGTACGCCTGCGGGGCCCTTCGTTGCGCGCCTTATCATCGCGGCGCTTTCACCACTTCGCGACAAGAACCTATGAAAAATCCGGGTTAGCCAGATTACAGAAGCCGGCAGTGGTCTCGCTGTCTGTCAGATGCAGGAAGGCGGGAGGTCGAGCCACTATCTTCAGGATCGACCCCGAGAGCAGGGTTTTCTTCATTTGACCTTCGA
>JAUXKG010000183.1 GCA_030624355.1 Acidobacteriota bacterium | reverse complement strand
TACGCCTGCGGTGCCCTTCGTTGCACGCCTTGTCATCGCAGCGCCTGCAGCCCTTCGTCACGCCGCCTTCATCTGAGCGCAGTGAAGAAACCTTTCACTGAGCGTAGTGAAGAAAACCGATGCATAATCCGGGCTACTAGTAGCGGGGAGCTTTTGCCAGAAGTTCTCGAGCCGGCGGGAAGCCTGCTGCCGCTGAACGGCGGATCAGAGCCCAGGTTCCCTCCATCTTCCCATTGTGAAGCCGGGCCAGTCCCAGAGAGTAGAGGATCTCAGGGCTCTGGGTACCCATTTTCATCGCTTTCTCTAGGAGCCGCTCTGCCTCAGGATAACGATTGAGGTGAGAATAACAGAGGCCCAGTCGAAAATAGGACTCGGCGGTCTGCGATGTTCTGAGAACCCGCTCCAGTTGCTTGGCGGCCTCCTGATACTGGCCCTGCAGATAAAGGCAGGAGGCCAGATTGAATCTCGCCCAGCTGGCGTCCGGGTCAATTTCGAGTGCGGTCCGGTATTGTCGAATAGCCTGATCGAGATGCCCCAGTTGCTGATGACAGTAGGCGATATGAAGAAGGTAGTCGACTCGAACTTCTTCCCTGAGCAGTTCTTGGAAGCTCTTGAGCGCCGACTCCCACCTGTGGTGACGAAACAGTGCAAAGGCTTTGTCGAGCCGGGTGTCCAGGATTTGCAGACGAATCTGGTCATCACCAGGACGAATCTTCCGGGCCTTTGCCAGATAGCGAAGGGCTTCCTCCCCTCGGCCCTGAGCATTGAGACAGAAGCCGATGAGCTGCAACAGTCCCGGATTCAAGGGGTTAAGTTTCTCGACTCGATAGAAGTGTTGCAGGGCCGCTTTCCAGTCTCCACGAGCCATTTTCTGATATCCGGCAATCAGGAAGCGATTTAGGGAGGGTTGGCTCGATTCCTCCAGAAGCTGCAGGGCCGACTCGAGAAAACCCTGGCGAACCTGGATCCAGGCCCCTTTCTCTCTGGCTTCGGACTGAGAGGGGTCCAGCTTGAGAATCTCCATGTAAAGATCAAGAGCCGAGTCCTGTCTTCCGTCCTGGTGATAGAGATCGGCCAAAAGCATCTTCCCAGTGACGAACTGGGGATGTTCTCGGATGACAGGCTCCAGCATCGCAACAGCCCTGGCTCGATGCCCCTGGGTGGAGAGTTTGAGGGCCGCCAGGTATTGCTCGAAGGCCTGCTGGAGGGCTCGGGCTTTCTCGCGTTCCTCCTCGGCTCTCTCCTGCTCCCCCAACTGCAGATAGAGGGAGGCCAGTTGGTCATGGTAGAGAGGATTTTCAGGATCCGTTTCGATGGCCAGTTCCAGGTATTCGAGGGCCTGGAAAAGCTCTCCACTCAACTGGCGTTTCTGGCTCAATAGAAACAGCAGCTTCGGGTCCTCGGGAGCCAGCCGATAGGCGATTTTCAATTGTTGGTAGGATTGTTCTATTTGGCCCTCCAAGTCGAGCAAAAGAGCGTAGAGTCGGCGGTAGCGGGGTTCCAGCGGATTGACTTCCACCGCTTGACGGGCATGTTCCAGCGCCTTTCCTTCCTCTCCCTGAGCCAGGCGGGCAAAGGCCAGCCGGTGGCGAGACTCTCCGTCCTGCGAGTTCTGTTCTAAAGAGTCCTCAAAAAGGGCTATGGCATCGGCCACCTGGCCCCGCTGGAGTTGAGCTTCACCGGCGGCTCGAAGAGCGCGGGCGTTGTGCGGCTGCAAATCGAGAGCCTTCCGAAGCAGACTATCCCCCTCGGCAACACGTCCGGAGCGAACCAGAAGACTGCCCAATTGAACCAATATTTCAGAGTCGTCAGGATACTGCTCGAGTCCGGTCTGGAGTAGATTGCGCGCTTCCTCCCATTTGTTTTCTCGGATCAGCTGATCGGCTTGCTGCCTGAATTCACCAGCCGTCTGAGCCAGAAGCGCCCCAGAAGCCAGGCAGATGACCAGCAGGCGGGTCCACATGCCTCTATTCTAGCTCGTATTGTGCATGAATTCTCGACTTCATCGCCGGCGCTTTCTTCACTTCGCTCAGATGAAGGCGACGGCGCTTCGTGACAAGAACCTATGCCTAATCCGGGCAAACAGTGGAAGTTTCGAATCCGAGAGACTAGATTTGCTGGTAAGGTATCCAAGACTCACCACTACGAAGTTGGCCGGTCCCCTATTTTCTTGGTCAGGAGACACGGATTGACACAGATTCGAGAACACGGATTCACAGACACGGATTTACACGAATTAAAGAGACACGAATTCACACGGATTAAGAAAGGTATCTTCTTCTCATTCGTCACTCGACACTCGTCAATCGACAATGTTCTGCTGTCAGCTGTCAGTTGTCAGCCCGGCCAGGTGGTCAGCGGTCAGGGGTCAGGAGGTCAGTTTCTGAAAAGCACATCAGGTAAACTATTCTCCATGGCTTCTCTCTTGATGTTCTTATTTTGCGGCTTGGCGTTCGTTTCCTGTGGCTGGCGGCCGATGGAGGCGGCTCAGACGACAGAGGAGCAGTACAGGCGGCTCCGGCAACGAATGGTCGAGACCCAGCTCGAAGGTCGCGGCCTAAAGAATGAGCGTGTCTTGGAAGTCATGAAGGAGGTTCCCCGGCACCTTTTCATGCCTCCGGAGGCTCGCCCGCATGCCTATGAGGACTACCCGGTGCCGATCGGCCAGGATCAGACCATCTCACAACCCTACATAGTTGCCCTGATGACTCAGATTGCCGATCCTCAGCCTGAGGACCGGGTCTTGGAGATCGGAACCGGGTCTGGATATCAAGCCGCGGTCTTGTCAGGACTGGTAGCCGGTGTCCTCACGATAGAAATTATTCCCTTGCTGGCCCAGAGGGCCCGGAAAACTCTCTCGGGGCTGGGCTATAACAACGTCACGGTGCGTGAAGGGGACGGTTACTCAGGCTGGCCGGAGAAGGCTCCTTTCGACATCATCCTGGTGACCGCCGCGGCAGGTCGGATTCCTTCCCCCTTGATCGAGCAGCTGGCCGAGAATGGAAGATTAGTGATGCCGGTGGGCCGTGTAGGTGGTGTTCAAAACCTGATTTTGGTCACCAAAAGCGAGGGTCAGGTGCGGGAAACGTTCATTACGGGCGTCCGCTTCGTTCCCATGACGGGACGAGTCCAGCAGCCGGAATAGGGCAGGCAGGAAACAGACTCACCGTTTTCGATAGTAAAGGTACACCGGTAGTCCTGAGGCTACCGTCAGGAGGCCAGCCACAGTTTCCTTCGGATTTGAAATCGCGGCATTCACCAGTACTGCCGAATTGACCAGAACAAAGAGCGCCGCCAGCAGAGGGTATAGGAAAGGAAAGGAGAGATCTGCTGTCAGCTGGCGTCTCTTCACAAACAGTGTGGAGACGGTCAGGGTGGCAAAAAAGAGCAGGATGAATCCGGAGTAGATCAGAATCTCGCGCAAAGTTCCCACAGCGATCAGCAGCAGGGCCACGCTGCTCTGGAACCAGATCGACCTCAAGGGGATCTTCCTCTCCTGGTGGACTTCGGCTAGCCATTGGGGAAAGAGCCGATTTCGCGACATGGCGAAGTAAACCCGTGGTCCGGCGATCGACATGGCCGTCATCGAGCTGAGAATGGAAAACAGTATCAGGACATTGGTGAGAAGGGTGCCCCCGGTTTCAAAGACGGCCTGTGCCGCGACCTCGGCCACCGCGACCTGTCCGGCCAGCTCAGACAGGGGCGCTGAGCTGAAATAGGCCAGGTTTATCAACAGATAGATTAGGGTGACCGTTACCGTCCCCAGAAACAAAGCAGCGGGGATGTTTCGCTCCGGCTCACGAATTTCCTCAGCCAGGTAGGCGGCAGCGTTCCACCCGCTGAAAGAGAACATTACCATCACAATTGCGGTAGCCAACGAGGGTAAGTCGAAGCCGGGATGGGTTTGTCCGAGAATTGGCTCCAGGTTTTGAGCGATTGGAGCCCGCCCCAGCACACAGGCCGAAAAGCCGACAATCAGTGCCAGATTGAAGAGGGTCACGGTCGAGTGAATGCGATTTCCGAACTTCAAGCCGATGGTGAGCAAAAGGGTAACGGTCAGAAGAACAAAAGCAGCGGTTCCCTTCAGGACCAGGGAGTTCTCCGAGCTGGTGGAGCCCAAAGATGAGACCAGGTAGTGGGAAAGGCCCAGAGCTCCGGCGGCAATAGGGGCGGCGAATCCCATCAGAAGAGATGTCCACCCCGCCAGAAACGCTGAGCAGGGTCCATAGGTGGGATAGAGAAAGGCGTACTCTCCACCCGCTTTCGGTATTTGTATGCTCAGGACCGCATAGCAGCCTGCCCCAATCAGTGCCAGCAAGCCTCCGAGGATCCAAACGCCCAGCAGCCAGACTCCAGCTCCAATCTCTGCGGCAATGAGTCCAGGAGTCGTGAATATGCCTATTCCGATAACGTTCCCAATGACCAGGAAAGTGGAAGAGAGCAGACCCATTTCACGAAACAGTTTCATCTGGGCTCAATATCTTCTGGCAATTGACATGCACTTTTCGGGCTGGACACCGGGGTCCTTATTGGGAATCAGCCAACAGCTCCTGAGTCACCTGATCCAGGGTTTCTCGGCTCTGAAAGTTAATGAGGTGGCGAAAGATGGTGCCATCCGGACTGACATAGAACAGGGTGGGAAAGACTTGGATCGTTCCGAAGGCATTCCGGGCAGCCGAGTTCAGATGGGCATTGATGAAGTTGAGGTGATGATTCCTGAGATAGGCGTCTCTTTCCTGGTCGGTCGTGCCCAGTTCCAGAACGCGGTCGGCGTTAATGCCAATGACCTGAAAGTTGGCGCTACTGTAACGGTTGTTGAGATCCTCCAGAATCGGTGCGATTCTCACACAGGGAGGACAACCGGTGAACCAGAAGTACAGAAGTACGTTTTTCCCTACCAGATCCCCATTGCTGAGCGGCTCACCCTGGAAGCGGGTCAACTGGAACTGCGGAAGGGGCTGGAGCTCCCACTGGGTGACTTTGACGCCCGTTCCGCGATGAGTGATGAAGGACTCGATCTGGTCCAGCCGGAGAGATTCGATCTCGCCGGTTGCCGGGTTCCTGTCAAACAGAGTCGGCATGCGCGCATCCGATTCCATGACCGACAACAGCAGGGTTACCGATTGAGGAGTCATCCCGAAACTGGCCGCCATTTCCTGCATGGTTGGAATTTTCTGCGTGCTCTCATACTCGGCCTTGAGAAAGGCGGGAATTTGAAAGAAGATCTCATACAGGCGGCCTACGAAAGACTTCTCCTCCCGGCTCAGCTCTTCACTGTTGTAAAGATCAGAGAAGGTCACTCGGCCGTCCTGCTCCATCATTTCCTGGACACGTTCCAGAACACGTCTTTCGCCGGTCGACTGGGACAGAAGAGGAGCCATCATGAAAAGGACGAAGGCGATTTGTTTCATGTGTAGACTGTACTATCCACCTGTTTGTAATGTCGAGCTGGATTCCGGAATGTGATCCTCCCGGGTGAAACCGGAGGACACCATACAGGCCGATGATATACTGGGGGAAGGTCCGATTGACTAAGATGTTTTACGATCAGATTGCCCGCCCAGTTTTGTTTCGTTTGGATCCCGAGCTCATGCATGGTAGCACCATCAAGATAGGATCACTGGTCTCGAAATCCTCGGCTGCCTGCCGTTTGCTTCGACGGTTCTATGATGTTCAGTTTCCGGCTCTAAAGGTCAAAGTCTGGGGGATGGAGTTCAAAAACCCGATTGGCCTGGCCGC
>JAUXKG010000121.1 GCA_030624355.1 Acidobacteriota bacterium | reverse complement strand
GAGGACAGCCAACGGGGACAGTGCACCGCTGCGGACCATTCAGGGACCCAGGACGAAGCTGAACCTGCCATTGGGGATTTACGTGGACAGGGAGCGCAATGAGATCGCAGTCGCCAACGATGGGGGCAATTCCGTTTTGTTCTTCGATAGGACAGCCCACGGAGACGTTGCGCCGGTGCGCACCATTGAAGGCCTTGCCACTGGCTTGAAAAACCCGGCTGGCGTCTTCATCGATACCAAGAACGATGAGATTTGGGTCTCCAACTGGGGCAATCATAGCGCCACAGTTTATCCTCGGACAGCGACAGGCAATGTCGCACCATTGAGGACGATTCGCAGTGCTCCAAGAGATGTACCCTTGCCTGGGCTGGGCAATCCCGGCGGGGTAGCCTACGATTCCAAGCGGGACCAGCTGCTGGTTCCCAACTGAGTGAGCCATCCGCGAATCGCGGTATTCGCCAGGTCGGCGACCGGGAATGCAAGACCGGTTCGAAGCATCGAAGGACAGGGGACAAAGATCGCGCGCACCATGCATGGCATCGTGTATGACGAGCTCCATGATGAGATCGTGGTGACCAACCCGTTTGCAGAGGCCATCTTGTTCTTCCGCGGAGGCACGAATGGGGAAGAAGCTCCCATTCGGATCATTCAGGGACCCAACACATTCCTCAAAAGCCCGGACACGCTAGCGGTGGATCCTGAACACGACGAGGTGTTTGTGATCCTGAGGCGCCAGGGAGCAATCTTGGTCTTTCAGCGAGATGCGAGCGGCGATGTAGCTCCGCTCAGAATTCTGCGAGGTCCGAAGACGCAGTTAACAAGCCCGATGCGGGTAGCGGTCGATCCCCAAAACGATCTACTGGTGGTGGGAAACAGATCGCCCGGACGTCTGCTTGTTTTCAACCGCACGGACGAGGGGGATGTGGAACCGAAAGTTGTCATCGAGGGTCCCAAGACCGGGATCATCTACCCTCAAGCGGTCCAGGTCTATCCGCCACGCAAGGAGATTATCGTGGCGGTGACAGACACGACGCCCGCACATCGTGAAAGGAGGGCGAAACCGGGCTTTATTGGTGTATGGAATTACACGGATAATGGAGATGTCCCACCCAAGGCGATAATCAAGGGACCGGACAGTATGCTGATCCGTCCGCGAGGTGTTGCCTTAAATGCCAAGGACAAGGAAATCTATGTGGTGGATCGGATAGGAAACAGTCTGTTCACTTTTCACTTCCCACAGATTTTCTGAGAGTAATGAGTCTCCCGGGGCCCCTTCGAGCCCGTATTATGCGGGCTAAGAGAAGGGTGTCAATCAGAGGCCTTCACCTCATTCAGCATCGGCTCCACCAAGTATTGAGCCCCCTGGGCGGCCACTAAGGCTTTTCGCAGCTCCTCACGTTCTTCCGCAGAGAAGGAATGGCTCGTCCAGCGCGGGTAACGGACGATGGGGAACCCGCGTAGCCGCATGACCTCGGTGAAGGTGCTGCGACCGAACCGGTTCGAGAAATTGCCCACCACTGCCCGCAACTCGTTAACCCGAGACTGAAGATCAAAGGCCTCCCCATACTCTCCTTCTGTAACGGCTTTCCAAAGCTGAACGCATAGCTCGGGAAAGAAGCTTGAGGGCGGATTGATGGCGCCCGCCAAACCAAGTGGTACCCCGCCTGCCAGGTAGGCGATGGAACCCGAGTACACCTTAAAGTCTGGCAGCCGGCGCAGGTAGCCCAGCATTTGCTCCAGCCCCGAGAATGAGACTTTGATTCCCCCGGTGTTTGGCAGCAATTTCCGCAGGCGGGAGACCATGGCTGGGTTCATCACTATGCCTGAGTATTTCGCGTTGTCATAGACGACCACGGGTAGTTCCGGAGCACCCTCAGCCACCTCGCAGAAATGGCGCTGTATCTCGAACTCGCTGTGATCGGAATAGTAATAAGGCGGAATGATCGCCAGCGCGTCAACGCCGCACCCCGCTGCATGGCGCGCCAGTTCCCGTCCACTATAGGACTCAGACGTACCCACGTGAGCGATGACCGGTATCTGGCCCCCCGCCACTTCCATGATGGTCTCCAGCGCTGAACGACGCTGGTCTGGGGTCATGACCGCCCCCTGTCCTGCTGAGCCCAGGGCGAATAGTCCTTGCACCTTAGCCTTGACATTAAACGAGGTCAACTGCTGAAGCATCGAACGATCCACCTCTCCGTCAGCCTGGAATGGAATGATGAGTGGAATGATGATTCCTTCGGGCAAGTCAGCTGCCATAATCTTGCTCCCAGTGCTTCTTTCTCTTTTAATCTGACTTTTCTTCCTGCCGATACAGCCCGAGCGTGCGCAGTGCGGGTGCTTCGGTGAAGGAGAAAAGGATGGCTTCCTCGCTCCCCGAATTTGAATGGGCGTGCCACACCCAGGAAGGCAAAGCAAAGGTGTCTCTTTTCTGCCAGTCGATCCGCTCTCCTTCCAGGGTACTGTACCCGCTGCCACGCACCACATGGTAGATCACGCTTCCCGTGTGTCGATGAGTGCGCGTTTTCTCACCTGGACGTAAAAGCTGCAGATAACATCCCAGCGTCGGCAAGGTCGGGCCTCCTGTGGCCGGATGGACGTACTCAACGATCACTCCGTCGTATGGGTCGCCCGCTCCAGCCGCCTGATGTTGGAGTTCGGGATAGACTTCCGACCAAGGATACACAACCGGAAAAGCAGCTTGCGAAGAGTGGGCGCCCAGAGCGCGGACGGATCCGGTGGCAGTGTGCCTCCCGCTGTCTGGGATCTCCTGCTTTTGGTGCTCCTCACTGTCCGGCTCAAAGAAAGCAACCTTGAGTGCCCGCACCAAGGGTGCATCGAGCCCGTCTAACCACACTGCCGGCTCCCGGCTCTCGTTGCCATGGCCGTGCCAGCTCCAGGCAGGAGTCACAATGAGATCACCGGGCTCCATTGGGATCCGTTCACCTTCCACTTCCGTAAAGGCACCCTTGGCGGAAAGGACGAACCGGATGGCTGAGATCGTGTGTCGATGAGAAGGCGCCGTCTCCCCTGGCAGGACCATCTGAACCGAGGCAGTGAGCGTCGGTGTCGTGGTGGCCGAACTCTCAGCACCTGCAAAGATAAGAACTCTTCGCTCCGCCCCTTGATCGGGCCCAACCAGCTTTCCGGCTCTCTCCAGCATGGGGTGCACCTGGTCCCAACGCCAAATGCGACCTCGCCTGGGAGAGCCACCCTTCTGGAGAGGCGCGATGACTTTCCAGAAGGCGCTCAGGCTGGCCTCCTCAAGATCCTGATAAAAGGACGAGTCCACTTGCGTTTTTCCTTTTTGCACTCTTTACTCCTGTGGCTAGAGGCGTGTGAACAACTCTTTGGCGTTGCTACTTAAGATTCGCTTGGACAGGGTCTCGGAAATTGCGCTGCTCTCAAGCACCCAGTTGGCAGGATCAAAGGTGGCGTGCGGCCAATCAGAGGAATAGACAAACAGTTCCTCCGCATGACTGATTTCAAGTAGCCAGGCAAAATGCTTGGGGGACTTGGGCTTATAAATGGGTTGGGTGGCAAAGCGGATGTGCTCCAAAACATACTCGCTGGGAAGCTTGTTTAGAAATTTTTCCCCGCTTTCCAACTTCCGCTCAACCAGCTGAATATCATGGGGATGATCCAGGTAGAACTCATCCATCCGCAGCATGAACTCGATGACCCACCAGAGTCCTGCTTCCTGCAGGAGTACCTGTTGGTTGGGGTACTTATCAAACAAGCCCTGCATAATCATGCTTCCCACACACGCCATGGCAAAGGAAGGCCAGGCAATGCCAATGTTCTCCACCCACGTGCGCGCGCCTGTCGAGAGTGGGGAACGCTGTTGCCAAAAACCGGAGCCATGAAGAGCGAGCGGCAGCTCATATTCCGCAAGTGCATCGAAAAGAGGATCGTGCCTGGAGGTGCCAATGGGTTCATGAGCACCAAATTCAGCATAGACGCCAAGGAAACTATGGTTGTCACCCACCCGTCGGATTTCGCTGGCCGCTGCCGCCGGGTCCCGCTGGTTGATCATAACGTAAGCCTTGAGCCGAGTGCTGAGCGGAAAGACTTCATGAATCAAAAAATCGTTATAGGCCGCCGCCATGGCCCCGGAGATGGGTTCATTAAAATAATTGATGGGACGTAACCCGGGGCTCAAAATCACCGTGTCCACACCGATCTTGTCGATGACGGAAAGAACTTCTTCGCCGCTGGTGGCCTTGCCCTGTACGGACAAACCGGAATCCTCCATGGCAATGGCATATCTCGCATCATATTCGGCACCACTTAAGGGATAGCTCTGGATCTTGGTGTGAAAGGGCTCTTTCAAGTATTTGTGAATCTGTGAGAAGTCGGGTGCGAGATGAAAATCAGTGTCGATGACCTCCATTTCTCGGATCTTGCCTTTGATGGGGTCGGTCTGAACCACCTGAGCCGCCTCCTGTCGGAGGGCTTCTGGATGATCTTTGCTACTCATGATCTCGGGAATTCAGCTCTTGTTAGTGGGAGGATCGAGTACTCGCTACATACCCTTCCGGTGGACAATCCTGCCATCCACTACGGTCATCACCACAGGAATTTGTGCAAGACGTGAATCGGGCACACTCAGGTAGTCCTCACCCAGAACCACGAGATCCGCCAGTTTACCCGGCTGGATAGAGCCCAGGAGGTGATCCTCGCCAATGAAGCGGGCCGCCCACAGCGTCTTCATGAGGAGCGCGGTCTTGCGGTCCACCGCGTGGTCGGGGCCCCAGATGTGCCCTTTTTCATCCTTACGGGTCACGTAGCGCTGGATTTCCTCGAGAGGCTCGGCACCTTCAATGTGAACTTTAAACCCTTTTTCTATCAGCTCAGGAACGGGTTGGGCGTCATGGATGCTCTCACCATACATTTCCAGAGCCATGCCCGGGCTGGAAAACACCTTGCCGAGTCCCCGACGGACGTCGAACTCTTTGACCTTGTCGTCCTGACTGGCATTCCAAAAGTGATTATGGTCTAAGCCAAACGGTCTAAACTGCGGCTTCATGACAAGGTCGGGCTGGGAAAGCCCCTTTTCAACCGCCTCCAGCCAGATGGCCGTAGCCCCATCTCCCACGTTGTGAATAGAGGAAAAATTCCAACCATATTTGATGGCGGCCATGACAGAGGCCCATTCGGTTTTCGATCGGTCCACCGTGGGATCATCCCAACTCCTTCTATCACCCACCCAATCGTTCTTGCCATAGGGTCCGTAGGCAAATCCTCCCGAGCTGACTTTAGGCCTGAGGGTCAGAGCAGAGCCATGGTCAGCGGCTCCGTCCAAACTCTCCAGGCCCGCTCCGATGATTTTAACCAGATCACCCAGGCCGAAATCGACCAGGTTCCCGATGCGGCGGAGGAAAGCTTCCGAGTTCGGATTCTGCCGCAAGAAATCGTGAGAGCCGCGCACCCGAATGTTCAACTCTCCCTGATGCGCCAGCAGATTCAAAACCGAGACGGTGAATCCCTGGATATGTCCCACCAGCGTGGTCACACCCTTGCCCAACACTTCCTGGATGTTTTGCTTCTGCTCGTTGAGGTAAGAGTCGTCAATGCGCGGCCAGGGACGCAGATCCCAACCGACCACTCCTAAAGCGAAGCCGTAAATCCGCCCGTTGGGCTGGCCGGTCTGCTCGTCCTTCAGTATATGGGGATGCTCCTTGGGAAGCAGTTCCAGGATCTTCTCCATCATCAGAGAGTTGACCACTGTCTCTACACCTCCGGCTGTGGCCATGAGAGGATTTCTCGGTGCCAGGCGGTCGAGATCCTCCTTGGTAAAAGAGGTCAGCTCGGTCGGTGCTGCATCGTTATCAAAGCGTAAAAAGACCGGCTCTCCCGCGGGTACATCCTTTAACAATTGCTGCATACGAGCCCAAATGTCTTCCCTCTTATAAACCCTTAGAGTACCCAAAAGTTCGCCTCTGATCTGGGTAGCTTTGTAGAGGTTCCCACCTGCAAACTCGTTGTCTGCATCGGTGGCGATAAAGCCCGGTACGACGGTTGCCCCGGCCAGGTCGATGGCTAGAGTTTGAGGGCCCGCCATGGAAAGGATACGCTCGGTGGTACCGACGGCAAGAAACTGCCCCTCCCTGATCGCCACAGCCTGCTGGATGCTGAAGGTTTCGTCGGCAGTGAGGACCTTGCCATTGTGAAGGACCAGGTCCGCATAGCGGACCACTTCAGGAGGGAGAGTCTGGCCCAAAGCGGTCAGGGCGGTCCCCATGAAGATGGCAACGAGTACTCCTTTTCTCCAGTGAACAGTCATGGCTGACTCCATTTAGGCCAAATCGAAAATAATCCGGGCTAGGATACCTCTCAAAAGACTCCCACCTAACTAGCACTCTCCCACATCTATGTCAACCGTTTCTGCGGTCACTCAACTCGAGGGATGGTGGTTGGCCCGCTGCTGATCGGGGCAGGTGGGGGTGGGAAGAAAAGGATAAATCCATAGAAGTGGTCATTTCAATTGATAGGCCCATCAACTACAATGGTCGCACCTTGAGCAATAAATTCCTGAAGGAGGCATCATGAGAGTGAATCCCAGAAAGTTCACCACTGTTCTTTTCTTGTTCCTCACGACTGCCGGAGGTGCCTGGGTCTGGTTTTCTCAAGAGGATCCAGCGACTACCCAGAACTCTTCTTTCCGCCTGCTGAGTTCTCAGCCTCTGGAGAATTTTGCCTGTGCCTATCCACAGAGCGCTGATTTCTCAGGCACCTTGATGGCGGCCAGCTTGAGTTCATTCGGTTTTTCCCCCTTGCTGCAGGAGGCCAACCTGCCTGTTGGGGGAAGGCCAGCGGGTGGAGACATGTCTCCGCTGCGGACTATTCGGGACGCCTATTCCACCTTTGTGAGCATCGCGGTTGACCCGGTCAATGGCGAGGTTGTGATGAGCGATGAGAACCGTTTCAGTTTGCTTGTGTATCAGCGGGAACTGGACACCACGGGGGTCGCCGAATATCGCCGCCGAATCTCCGGAGATCGAAGCAAGATAGAGTTTATCTGTGGAGTGACGATCGATCCCGTAAGCCGTGAAATTTACACCGTCAACAACGACACCATGGACAACATGCTGGTGTTCTCACATCAAGACGATGGAAACGTCGCTGCGGAGCGGGAGCTGAGTGTGGATCACGGCGCCTGGGGGATTGCGGTCGATCGAACGAACGAAGAGGTCGCCATCACCATCCAGCACCGCAGT
>JAUXKG010000134.1 GCA_030624355.1 Acidobacteriota bacterium | reverse complement strand
GGTTGCCGATCGTATCAGTGGACGGCCTTCCACTACTGTTCTGTCGTGGGGGGTGAGGTCTATCAGGTGATGATGTTGGGTGCTGGCCAGCGGATAGCGGGTTCCCGTCTTTCTGATCTCCAGACCTGAGCCGAACCAAAGTTGCCCGCTGGTGCGAATCGAGTAGGCATTGAATCCCCGATCGTTGCCCAGTTGGCCTGACCGAGTTCGGCCATAACCCAAATGCAGGGTGACTGAGTTATCCAGATGGCCCGCCATGATCCATACGGGAGCCTTGACCGACTGTCCCTGATGATGCAGTTCTACCAGCTCCTGATTGGCCAGTCCCAGGCTTTCCGCCGTTGCCAGGCTCATCAAGGCGGCGTTGTCCCAGGTGAGTTTGGTCAACGGCTTGGGCAGTTCCTGAAGCCAGCCATTGTTAGCAAAGCGCCCATCGTAGATGGTGGGATCGGGGCGAAAGACGATCTCCAGGTGCTCTGACGTGGAGGCCATGGGGGCAGTCGGTGGTGGAACTTCAAGGTGCAAGGAGACTTGTTTCTGAGGCAGCGTCGTTCCCTGGATCGTCCCGTCGTGAAGAGATCGCTGCCAGAGTTGCTCGAAGTCCTCCTGGCCGAAGACGGACTCCCAGTGATCGCGGACAATCACATAACTGGATCGGTCGTTTGCGCCTCCCAGTGCGTTTACCAATTCATGGGCGGATTTGCCACCGTAGAGTGGTGCGATGAGCGGTTGAATGATGGAGACCGTTCCGTCGTAAGCCCGGGCGTCACTCCATGTTTCCAGGTAGTGGGCTGCCGGAACATGCCAGTGACAAAGAGCCGAAGTTTCATCGGCATAAAGGCCCAGGTGGATGCGCTGGCGCACGTTTGAAAAGTGCCTTGAGAACTCCAGATCGGCAGGAGCGTCGAACACCGGATTTCCCCCGATGACGGCGATCACGTCGACTTGACCGGTCTTCATGTCCTGGACCAGTTCTTGAAGAGAGTCGAGCTGGTTGACCGGATGATCTTCGACAGGATCGGTATACAACACGGTCCGAGTCACATTGCCGAGTCTGTGGTTGATAGCGTGAGCCAGTCCATGGACAACCGGAGGTTGCTGCTCGCCCGGGATGACCAGACTCGTGCCCCGGTGCTTTTCCAGGTCCCGAGCCAGTTCCGTGATCCACTGTTCATGCCTTCCCATGGGACCGGAGCTCACCTCGATTCCCAGCACTCGGGCCAGGGATCGAATGAAGGTTTCAATCTCTTGAGGTCTTAAAGGCAGGCGGTGGTCAGCCATGGCTCCGGTACTCGAAGGCGTGCATTCAACCACGTACAATCGGTTTAGATCCGCCTGTTCCTGATTGATTCGGCGTCTGCCGGTGAAGTCCCGTGCATAGCGGAGATGTCCTGGCCCGAAGGTCAGGAAATCTGCATCCAGAGCCAGCACCACGTCCGCTCGGTCGAATCGATACTGAGTGTCTGCCAACTCACCGAAAGCCAGCCGGGCACCCTCACGGCTGCTGTCTCTTCCAATCGGCTCATACTGGTGCCACTTGGCTTTTGGAAACCGGCTCAACAACTCCCCGATCTGGTTGCCCAGCGTGGGTGAGGTGATGGTCTCAGTCAGCAATCGCAAACCTGCACCCTGTTTCAGCTGCTGGACCTCCATTTCTGTCTGCAGAGCCTGCAAAAAGGTGTTCCAGGTACTGATTTGTCCGGTTTGGCTAACAACCTGGGAGCGGTCCGGATCGTAGAGGTCGAGAAGAGAAGCCTGGGCCAGGGCGTCGGTCGCACCGAGGCTGGCCGGATGTCTGGGGTTTCCCTCGATCTTGGTGGGTCGTCCCATATGGCTCTCTACCAGAATTCCCGTGGCAAAGCCTCCCAGTGTGAAGGCAGAGGCGAAAAACAGCGGTTTTCCGGGAACGATCTCTTCGGGTGCCTTGACGTAAGGCAGGATTGTCTCATCGGGCTGGCGAGTGCAGGCACCGATCCCCGCCAGTGCCAGTGAAGCTCCCATCAGTCTCAGAAATCTTCGGCGATCCACCGGCTCCAGCCATTGAGAAGCCTGAGCAGGGAACTCGCGATGCAAGAACTCTTGAAACTCCTCTGTGTCCGCTATCTCTTCCAGACTTCGCCAGTAGTCGGGTCCCCGTTTGGCGCTCAATCGACTCCGAATGGCGGCCAGGTCCAAGGAAGGTGTCTGAGAAGAGTGGATCTTGGTCATCGGTGACAAACGTTACAATCTACGGACGCTTTGATGTCATACTCATCGACCAGTCTCTGCCCCAGCTCCAGCTGATTTTCTTGAGTCTGCCAGTCGGGACTGAAGACATGCTCTCGAGGTCGTACGAATCGCTCCGGCTGGCGATGACAGTCCAGACACCATTCCATATCCAAGCTGTTTTCCTTCCACACCAGAGGCATTTGATCGACTCGCCCGTGGCAGGTTACACAGCCGATACCCTTGTGGAGGTGGATGCTGTGGTCGAAATAGACGAAACCAGGCAGGTCGTGAACTCGAATCCATTCCAGAGATTGGTCGGTTCGATAACTCTCCCGCACCGCCTCCAGCATGGGACTATCCTTCCAGATCTGAGAGTGGCAGGTCATGCAGGTGTGGGTCGAAGGCATACCGGCGAAACTGGTTTCCTCTGCGTTAGTATGGCAGTAACGGCAATCGATACCCAGTCCGTTCACATGGTGCTTGTGACTGAAAGGCACCGACTGCTCCCGAGCAACACCGGCCAGGGTAATGTAGGACGATCGGTTGAATTCCAGAAGGAGCCAGACCGTCAGAGCTGCGACTAAAAGCGCACCAAAGATGCTGACCTTGGAAATGGTGTTGGTGCTGCGATGGAATATCTGGGCCATTCCTGTAATTGAGCGGTCGCTTTATCAAAGTTACCGTTTGACCAGTCAAGGGAGTGGGCACAAGTAGCTCAGAAAAACAAAGGTGCCGGCCCGGTCCCTCAAAAAATCAAAATCCAGATGCGCATTCTAATATCAACGGTGCGCCGGCGCAAACGGTGTCGATAATTGGGCTGGCCGGGGGCCTGGTGTAAGCCCGGTTCAGAGTAGCTACATAGGTCACCCTGCAGGTTGTATAATTCCACCTCTCTAATGAAAGAACCGGTTTTCTTGCTAACAAACGATGACGGATCGCAGGCTGAGGGTCTGGGTGCCCTGAAGGAGGAGCTGCGGACGATAGGGACAGTTGTGGTGGTGGCTCCTGACCAGGAACGGAGCGGCGTGAGTCAGGCACTGACCATTCATCAGCCGATTCGGGCCTTTGAGGTCTCCGAGAATCATTATGCTCTCACTGGAACTCCTACCGACTGTGTGCTGTTTGCCCTTCGCAAGCTGCTGAGTCGGCCGCCCGATCTGGTGGTCAGTGGAATCAACAATGGTCCAAATCTTGGTGACGATGTTATCTATTCGGGGACGGTTGCGGCTGCCCGGGAGGCCGCCCTTCATCAAATTCCTGCTTTCGCGTTTTCTTTGGTGACCCACCGGAAGGAGCCCGACTTTGCCTACGGAGCGCGCTTTGCGCGCCGTCTGATTGAGGAGCTGGAACCCATAGCTGCAGGGAGCTTTCTCAACGTTAATATTCCGGAAGGCAAACCCGAAGCCTACCGATTCACACGGCAGGGAAGCAAAGTCGTGGCCAGTTCGATTGAAGAGAAGCAGGATCCTCGGGGACGGAAATATTATTGGATCGGTCGCAACAAGAGTGAGTGGCTGGAAGAAGCGGATTCCGACTTCGAGGCCATCCGGCAGGGTTTGGTCTCGGTAACGCCGCTGCAGCGAGACCAAACCGATTATCAGCTGCTGAAGACCTATATTGAAGATGGCCCGGAAAACCTGGACGTCGAGCTGGAAATGTCGGGCGAAGTGACTGATGGTTGATCAGATTTCGGCCCATCCTGTCTGGCCGTTCAGCTGGCTGCGGGCCATCTACGATTGGGTTCTCGGCTTCGCTGAACGGCCCGAAGGGGAGAGAGCACTCTTTCTCATTGCTTTCGCTGAAGCTTCGTTCTTTCCCATCCCACCCGACATGCTGCTGATTCCGCTGGCAGTGGGGGCTCCAGGCAAAGCCCTTCGCTTTGCGGCTGTTTGTACCGTGGGATCCGTGCTGGGAGCAATGTTGGGATATCTCTTGGGGTTGCAGTTCTACGAGGTGCTGGGACGGAGGATTATTGAATTTTACGGGGCTCAGGGCGGGTACCAACAGACCAGGGAGCTGTATCAAAACTGGGATGCGATCGCTGTCGCAGTGGCTGGTTTTACTCCGATTCCTTATAAAGTGTTTACCATCGCCGCGGGTGTTTTTCACATCAATTTTCTGACTTTTCTGTTGGCCAGCTTGCTGAGTCGAGGCGCCCGCTTCTTTCTGGTGGGTGGATTGATCCTCTGGTTCGGACCCGAGATAAAACGGTTTATGGACCGCTACTTCAATCTGTTGACGGTTGTGTTCGGGGTTCTTTTGATAGCAGGATTTCTGATTTTAAAGTATGCTCTTTGAGCGATTTCAGGATTTCGGAAGCAGGAAATCCATTGCTGTGATCGGGGCGTGGCGCAGTTTGGTAGCGCGCACGGTTCGGGATCGTGAGGTCGGAGGTTCGAATCCTCTCGCCCCGACCAATTTCCCACGCTGGAGGAAGGCGCGAGTCAGAGAGAAAGTGTTTCCTCCCATGGCCGCGCCAGCCAGCTATTCGATCAAAAGAGCAGGGGTTCTTCCGAAGGTCTGTTTTCTTGTCTTTTTGTCTCCCCAGGCTAGGCAGACTCCCTAGGACGGGTCCAATGCTGGCTCGACGATATGTCTTGAAGGGTCGTGTTCAGGGAGTCGGCTTCCGTCATTTTGTTCATCAGGCAGCTAATAATCTTGGAATCCGAGGTTGGGTAAGAAATCTGGAAGATGGGACGGTGGAAGTGCAGGCCCAGGGAGGCAGTGAGACCATGACGCGATTTGTGGCTGAGATTCGATCAGGCCCTTCCTTCGCAATGGTTGAAGATATTCAGGAAGATGATGTCGAGACTGAAGATTACGAGGAATTTGTCATTGAGAGGTAAATCATGGAAGAGTTGAAGAAGAAGATTCGAGAGGTTCCCGACTTTCCTTCTCCGGGGATTCTTTTTTACGATCTCACCACACTCTTGAAGGATAGTGAGAGCCTTCGGACTGTCATCGATCTAATGACCCATGAATATCGTGATCGAGAAATAGATCAGGTGGTGGCTATCGAGTCACGGGGGTTCATCTTCGGTCCTGCTCTGGCTTATAACCTGCAGACTGGATTCGTGCCGGTGCGAAAAAAGGGAAGGCTGCCTGCCCAGACGATCAGCGCCTCCTATGACCTGGAGTATGGCCAGGATGTGCTGGAAATGCACACGGACGCGATTCAGAAAGGGGGACGTGTCTTGATTGTGGATGATCTGATTGCCACTGGCGGAACGGCCGCGGCCACTACTCAACTGGTGCACCAGTTGGGAGGAGAGATAATCGGGCTGGCCTTTATTGTCGAGCTGGAGTTTTTGAAGGGAAGGGAAAAATTGGACGGGTTCGAAATTTCTTCGATTCTGAAGTATTAGCCCGAATGATGCATTAAGAAGGGGAAAAGTAGACTGTCCCTTTTTCGACCCTATTGACTCTCTTCGACCTCTTGACTCTCTTCGATCTCCAGTCGGTCGATACGGGAGCTGGCCTCGGCAGCGTAGCTACTGTCGGGGTAATCGGCCAGCAACTTCCGATAGGATTCGACTGCCTCGCTGAGGTTGCCGTCTGCCTCAAGATTCCGGGCCAGACGCACTAACACAAATTCTTTTGGAAAGGACGAGGGGCTGTCATCCAGGATCGCCTGTAACATCGCCGAAGCCTGTTTACGGTCTTCTTCCAACAGGAACACGTGAGCCAGGAAATTACGAGCCAAGCTTCTGATCTCGATTTGATCGGCTTCCTCAATCACCGACTGCAGCTCTTGTTTGGCTTCCTCCCACTGGTCGAGTTCGTGCTGGATTCGGGCGGCGTAGTAGCGGGCCAAGAGTCCCAGATTGGAGCCAGGAGAATCTGATGCCACTGCGTTGAAAGCCTCCAGCGCCTTTTCTCGACGCTCCTGATCGGTTGCGAAGTGATAGCGACTGGAGTTGACTGCCTGTTCATTGTCCGGATCTGTGCCGGTGGGGGAATGGTAGATCTTGAGCCCTTCTGCGAACTCGATCTGAAGTTCAGCGGAACGGTTCTGCTGGTGAGTTTGCCAAATATAGGATCCCAAAACGGTTACCAGCAGCAGGCCCAGGCCGGCAGCCAGTAGATAACTGTTGCGAGCTATCCACTCATAGGTTTGGGTCAGCGATGCCCGGATCCAGTCTTCCTGAACGATTTCTTTGCGGGTCAGCCTTTTGGGAGCCAAGTCAACTCCTTCCTCCACGAACGAAAAATGGTTTGCGCCTGGCAGGACTCGAACCTGCGGCACAGGGGTTAGGAACCCCTTGCTCTATCCACCTGAGCTACAGGCGCGTGAATGCTTTTTGCTGTAACGAGGCATTAGTTTAGCAAAACCGCCTTGGTGTTTGCTGAATCAACCTGATTCAACCAGGGTGTTCTAGCAAGGTGTTGGGGGCCTATTGGCAGTATCAGAGAGAGCAATCAGGAGACCTCACATATTTTCAAGTTCCCTTACCAGTATTCCCACCCACTGTTCTCTAGATCAAATGTATCCTTTGCAAGATCTGATGCTGTACGTAACTTCCTAGTAAGTTTTAGAAGTTCAGCTTGGTATTTGTGACGTTTATCCATTGTTAGGTCTGGTCTCTCTAGAAGATGACCTAACCTTGTGATGGCATCCATGAGTGCCTTGTATGTCATTTGTTGCTCCCTAATTCAGTAATGTGACAAATCAGGGAAAAGGG
>JAUXKG010000443.1 GCA_030624355.1 Acidobacteriota bacterium | reverse complement strand
GTTGCAGGGTTTCGAGGAATTGATGAAAGCTTTCCTCCCAGTGCCCAACGGTGGATTCGGGTCCGGTCAGTTTGAAGAACCAGGGCCCGCCCGGTCCCTCAGCTATGGCTGCCAGCATCCGATGGTTCGGTTTCGAGGTTGTCGCTGCCATCATGGGACCCATCGACGACTTGTAAGTACCAGAGACATCGAGTGTTGTCAGGTGGATGCCGTTTGAGTCTTCTTCGCTGACTTGAGCGATATCGTTGGCCGGTGAACCGTCAGCTTTGGAGAATTGTCCAATCCAGCGATCCATGTTGGCCTGCACCGATCCTCCCTGTCCCTGGAAGTGGAAAACCGCCAGCTCAGCTTCGTCGCCATCCTGGTCGGTACCAGGCAGCCGATACTGGGCGATGCGCATTGAGGAGGAGGGAGTCTCCTGAATCCATTCCACAGGGGCCGTGAAACTCAGGCCGCCGGTCGGCGGCGCTGCCGAGGAGGGTCTCCCAGGGGGCGGGCCTGAAGAAGGCGGGCTCTCGGAGCAGCCGGTAAGGCAGAGTGCGCAGACGGTCAGAAAAAGTGAGAGTCGAAAGCAACAAGTGATCATAGGTCTCCTTGAGTGTCTTTGAGGACAAATGCTATTTCGTGTAACCAGCGGGTGTTCTACTCCAACAGGGGAGTTCGTCCCTCGAAGCCTGCATCCACCTCGTGCCAGTATCCAATGTCCTCCTCGCCAAGTTTCCAGCAATGATAGACTTCTCGCCCCTCCTTCAAGTGAAGGAAGTCGACCAGGCCCTCCTCCACGCTTTTGACGACGCAGCCTGCATCCTGGATCTGATGGATATAGTTTTCAAGCTGGATCAAGGTCTCCAGATAAGCCGTTCCTTCGGGGCTGCCCGTGTTGTTGGAGGCGGCGTCTGCCAGGCTCTGGACAACATCTTGCTGCTCCCGCAATCGGGCCGAAAGGAAGATAGCGCGGCCCACCAGTTTTTTCAAAACGGGAAGGAGCTGGCGAGCTTCTTCCACTGTGAAAAACCTTTTCTCCATACTTGGCAAGATTATATAGTACGAGATCCTTTCAATGGAATTGAATCATCCGGTATGAGAGCCGGCGGGTGCTCCTGAGAACGATGAAGTGTGTTGTCTGTGAGAAAAGAAAGGGCAAGCGATTCTGTCCCGCCAAGAACTCCCAGATTTGTGCCCAGTGTTGCGGTGAAAAGCGGGTCGTGGAGATCCACTGTCCGGCTGATTGTGTGTATCTGAAGTCGGGCCAGAGCTATCAGTGGGTCAAACAGATGATCGCTCAATCCCAGCACAGCCAGGATCCGCTGCTGCAGAAAAAGCTCAACGCAACCCGGCAGAAATTCATCCGCGTGATCCTGGATCTGGAGGCCACGATCGTCAAGTATGCGGCCAGCTTGAGATCGCTGACCGATGAGCAAGTGCTGGAGGCGATCACCCTGTTGAAGGCCACTTACCAGACTGAGGAGAGAGGTTTGATCTACGAGCACACCTCGACCGATCCCTTGGTTCAGCCCCTCTTTCGCGATCTGCGGGTTCGCCTGGAGGAGATTCGAAAGGTGCAGAATCAGGATCTTCCGCCTCTGCAGGGCAGTGACCTGCCCGATTGCCTGGAGGTTCTGGAGAACGATATCCGGCACCATCTGGACAGCCCGAACGATTCGGATGACTATTTAAAGTTCATCAAACGGAATCATCCTGAAAAGGTGGCTGGCGGTCCCTCTCAGGGGGGACTGATTCTGCCTGGATAGAGCATCAAGATGAGGGTCTATCTAGTTCAGCATGGAAAATCGAAAAGCAAACAAGAGGACCCGGACCGTTCGCTGACCGAGGAAGGAGTCGAAGAGGTGACACGCGTGAGCGATTGGCTGGCTGGCATGGAGGTTGGCCTGTCAGCGGTTCGACACAGCGGCAAGCGGCGGGCCCAACAGACGGCTGCTCTTTTGATTCAGGCAATAAAGGGGGAGACCCGTCTGGAGGAAATCGAGGGCCTTGCCCCTCTGGACGATCCTCAGATCCTGGCCGAGTCTTTGCAACAGATCCCCGATGACGTGATGCTGGTGGGACACCTGCCTCATCTCGAGCGCCTGGCCTCGCTGCTTTTGACTGATCGGGCAGAGGGAAGGCCTGTCAAATTTGAGAATGCTGGTGTGGTCTGTCTTGAGAGAGGGGAAGAGCAGTCCTGGAGTCTGGTTTGGGCCCAGACCCCTGATCTGGTTCGATGATCGAGTGCTCGTTGCTGCGAGACAGTGTGAGAAATTTAGTCTAGAAGCTGCCAGGCTGAAGGAGGAGACTTTCTGGCAAACAGCTGGGGTTGAATGATTTCAGCCAGAATCTGCAGGCCATCCACTATCCGAGGCCCGGGGCGATTGAAATAGGCAGAACCGTCTACCGCGTAGACCTGTCCGGAGCGGACCGCCTGCAGGGAGTTCCAATGCTCAGAAAGGTCGGCGCGATCCTTCTCTCGCAGGGTCTGTTCGAGGTCGAAGCCACAAGGCATGAGGATCACGATCTGCGGGTCATACTCGGTAATTCGGCTCCATGAGGTCTCAAAAGAGGGGACTCCTGCTGTTCCCAGACCATCGGCTCCAGCCGCCATCTTGATCATCTCAGGCACCCAATGCCCGCCCACGAAGGGAGGGTCCAGCCATTCCAGCCCGAGTACCCGTGGACGCGAGTGGGCAGCGGCTGCCGCATCGGCGATGGCCGTTAGTCTCTGTTGGAGATCCTTCACCACCTGACCGGCCTTGGTCCCGGCTCCGGTCATCTGCCCCACATGATGGATGGACTGCAGGATCTCGTTCAGGTTGGTCGGTTCCAGAGAAAGGATCTTGGTC
>JAUXKG010000190.1 GCA_030624355.1 Acidobacteriota bacterium | reverse complement strand
GCTTTGTTTCACGTCGATGGGACCTACTACGCGATCGAAGACACGTGCACCCACAGCGGGGGACCTCTGTCGCAAGGAGAAATCCACTCAAGCACTGTGACCTGTCCCTGGCATGGTGCTCAGTTCGATCTCTTGACGGGTGAGGTATTAGGAGCACCAGCTCAAAAAGGAGTCAATAGCTATAAGGTCCTGCTCGAGGGCGATGACATCAAGATAGAGATTCCCTAAAAACATTTGTTTCACGAGACAAGTAGCAACACTCGACTTTATATAAGGAGGAATTTGTCATGTACGATCCCGTAATGGTCCAACCTATGCGTGAGGAACTGACCAAGGTTGGTTTCAGGGAATTGAAGACCGCACAGGATGTGGATGCTTTGATGGGACAGAAGGAGAATACAAGCCTGGTGTTCATTAACTCCATATGTGGATGTGCAGCCGGCCTGGCTAGGCCATCAGTGATTGAGTCTCTTAAAAATGAGATCCTTCCCCAGAATTTAACCACCAGTTTTGCGGGTAATGATGTGGAGGCCGTAGAAAGGGCGAGGGAGTATTTCGTCGGATATTCGCCTTCTTCCCCTTGCGTCGCTCTGTTCCGTGAAGGCCAGATTGTGCACATGATTGAAAGACACCAGATCGAAGGGCAGGCAGTGGAGGTGCTCACTAAGATACTAACAAGTGCCTACAACAGGTACTGTGGAGAAAAGATCGATGAATCAGTAGAGATTTACGATCCGGTGGCTTCCATGCAGATTACAGTGCAGGAAACAAAAGAACGAATATCAATGAATTCCGATGTAACTCTTTTGGATGTCCGGGAGCCTGATGAAATTCAACGGGGAAAGATTGAGGGAGCGATTGAAGCCAATAATGAAGTGGGACAACAAATTATTAACGGTTGGCCTCGGGATCGGGAGATCATTGTTTACTGCGAGCATG
This sequence comes from Acidobacteriota bacterium, assembly GCA_030624355.1. Classification (GTDB taxonomy): domain Bacteria; phylum Acidobacteriota; class UBA6911; order RPQK01; family JADFOI01; genus JAUXKG01. Next base: position 4,653 of record JAUXKG010000190.1, on the reverse strand, counting down.
GAGAGAGGAGTCTGCAGGCAACCCAGTTCTTGAAGCAACAGGGATTCCAGAATGTTCGCAGCCTCAAGGGTGGTTTTGCGCTTTGGTCCCAACAGCCATAGAGCCTAAGTGAGTTCAAGTGTCGTACTACTTAGTGCCAGCGTTCTTGAGCTAGGAGGTCTCTGATTAAAGGAGTGCCCGTAAATATGAGAGGGACTGCCGGGACAGAAGGGATAGATCTGTCCGAGTTTAACGACATGCCCGACGAGGCCAGAGTGTGGATTCACGGCTTTGAACACAAGTTAAGTGAGCACCAACAGAAAATCATCGGCCGGCAGTTCGAAGAGTTCCTACCGCAATGGGTCTCACATAGTAATCCTGTGAAATCAGCCTTCAAGATTCTGCACGATCGTTTTGTGGTGACCGCCGCCTACTGTCAGAAGGGCATTTCGGGTTGCTCCGCAGACAGTTTGGTCCACAATTTCAAAACTCTTGGTCGGGTTCACGGATTGGACGGACTCAAGGGAGGTCTTCTTTATTTTGGCGATAGGCAGGGAAACATCCAGGCTGTTGATCTGCCGAAGGTTAGGGATCTTATCGACTCCAGAGCGATCTGCCCTGACACTCCTGTTTTCCAGACCTGGATCACCACCCTTGGACAACTTCGCTCCGGTGAGTTCGAGAAGCCCTTCAAAGACTCCCGGTGGTCTAGAACCTTCCCGCTTGCGGCACGCAGGTAAGCGAGAAGAATTGCTCCATCCGTTTGGTCTACGCTAAGACACCCTGATCTGCCTTCACGAATGGATCCACCGAGAAAAATGACTGCGGTCTCGAGTAGGGAGCTCGGTACTTGGGCCCCACAGCATGCGATCCTGTTCCGATACTGGGTTGGTAGAGAGGCACCAGTAAGTACAGGTGAGCCACCATCAGTGCGAAGGGGCCACTTGAAAAGTCTGGCGAGTGGGGGGCCTTACTTCGCTAGTTGGGAGGGTAACCTTGTAGATAGGAACACCTTCAGCTGAGAGAAGTTCGAAGACGCCGCCTAGATTGGGATTATCAGACTGACCTCCCAGGAAGGTCACAGATCGTGCTCGAACGAGTCCTCCCAGAATCTCATCCTTCCGTTCCCAATGATATTGACCGGACTCCAGACGGGTCGGAACACCAATGCGAAAGTCTAAGACCATGGTTAGGTTCGATGACGAGGCTTCGAAAACAAGTGTGGCAATTAAATAATCAGCATCTCTTCGACCTGTCAGAGATATCATTTCATGGTCAGTCAGTTTGCTTTGCTCTCTCAGGTTTTCGATCGTAGCTTCTTCGATATTCCGACAGTACGGCAACAGCAGAAGGTAGGTGCAAGCCAGCCACAGTAGCTGGTTGGATGGAGCCAACTGTCGCCAAATCATCAGCGTTGAATTATCTCACATTGGACAGCTGTGCTTCTGTGGAAGGACAAGAGTGTGAAATTCCTATTTGACGCATTGAGGGTCAATTCGATGGGCCCACTTCTGACGCGGCTTCACATATGCAAGGGCACAGAGTTCATACAGCACTCAACTACTCGTGATTGAGACATAAGAGAACATAGCACTTCATGGAGCCCTGTAGGGACCAATCGGTTCTCGGGACTAGCTCAGAAGTTTCCTTTTTTGACCATGCCCCAAGGCCAACAGAAAAATGGTGCTTTTCCCCTGGGCATGGGGAGAGAAAAATTCAATGACATCGTCGTCGTAAAAGGTGAGCCCAGTTGCACCTAGTCGGTGGGCATAGGCTGCCAAATAGATTTTTCCTCCCAGAATTCCCGCCTCCAGCTGCACCGCCCGATATCCCCGATTCCCAAAGCGTTCCAGGATAGATGTCAAATCGGCCAGAAAAAAGACGTTAGCACTGGCATCCGCCGGCAGCTCTTGTCCAAGACCTAAGTATCCTGATTTGCTTCGGAAATTCCCCTCTTTGAGGAGTTCCAACTCCCAGTTGTGACGATGTAAAACGTAAGCACCCGCAGGCAAATCCTCTACAGCGTGAACAATGATATACCAGTGGTTTAACGACACCCCGAATGGTTCCAGAAAGTCAGCTGGAATGCCCTGTGCAGAACAATAAAGCATAGTCGAGAATTCTTGAAAGGATATTGGCTTGTTCTCAAATCGCCGACTGGAGCCTCGACGCCGAACCGCCTCTTCGATCGAGTCCGCTGCCGTTTCGGTCCGAGGATCAAGCTTCCAGACAGGACCTTCGGGGACTGGAGGCGTTTGGTCAGGGGTCTGTCCTCGCCATAGGGTAGCTTCACTTGCCGAAACGAGACATGTAGCAGAGTGCATGACGCGCATTGCTGGGTAGTCTACTTCAACCTCTGAAGGAGGCAGTGCGTCAAGCCCCAGTGGGTACACTTCCGTCGGGAGCTCAGCTGTTTGCCGGGCAGTTCTACCGAGCGATACCATGGATAGTGCCACTTCACGATCGATATCAAGATCCAGCAATCGATTGACTTCGTCGTCCACGAAACCGAGGATCAATCGAGTCGGCAGCTGGAGAGCAAAGCCCACAGCGAGCAAGTTCGCCAGAATCGTGCCATTATCCCAACCGAAGTGGCGGTATGTCCGAGCTCGGTATTTCCACGCATTACGCCAGTAGGTCCCGGTACAGATAACTACAACAGGAGCTCTCATCAAGCTAGGTTCTTCTCCGCTGGCGTGAGCCACAACCGTACGATAGTTGCCTTCTCGCAAGCGGTATAGTGCAAAGTCCTTTGGGCTAAAGTGGTACACACCCGCCGGCAGATCTGGCAGGGCACTACAGACGACGTATAGTTCCACCTGGTAGAGAGCTCCTGTGCAGGAGGCCGCCCGAAACAATATTTGTCCCCCTGGATAACTTCTTTGCTTGACTACTCCTGCGGAAAAATAAAGGAGCCGTGCCAGATCATTTAGATTTGGAATTCTTTCGTCATTTATTGTGATAGGGAGGGGGGAGATCGCTGAAAGGGCAGTGATTTCTGTGTTTTCCCACTGGCGCGGGAGTTGTATTGGCTCCAGCTCCGAATAAGTTTTGAAAGGAATGGGTTGATTGGGAAAATCTAAATAGTGGGGATCGGTACGGACGCTCTGATAAGAATGTTTGGTCTGTTCGTGATAGTTAAAGGCCGCCTCGATATTTCTATTCGACATCCAAATCTCCCACAGTGACTCAAGGGGCTGGATTTGCCCTTTCACTAACAGTTTACCCTGAGGTGTCAGTTGAACAGAAGAAACCTATAGAGTGATCCCTACAATCGATAGGCCAAGGCGCTGTGAGGCCGTCTCTGGTGGCCATCTCTCCAATCTGTACACGGGCGAATACATTGGAACGAACAGCTTGCAGCACCAGCCCAATATGCAGTAGGTATTAATTGGTAGCTACTACTGGATGGGCCTTCCCGACCTGGCATGCCAGTTGCATTGCCTACTCTCGATGTTTTCCAAACCACATGAGGTGAGGTCCGATCGGGGAGAATCCGACTTCATCCAGGGGAGGGCGTGATGGCAGCTCGATGTCCTCATTGCCATTCACGCCATCTGCGCCGAGCCCATCGACAGGGGAGGCTGGAGCACGTGCTGAGCTGCTGCGGTATCTATCCTTGTCGTTGCGGCGTCTGCTCCTACCGTTTTTTCAAGGCCATCAACTGGGGAGGTGGCTCCAGCAAACCGATAGCGCGTAAGTCAGAACTGGCCACAGCTGTGCCACTAGGAAGTTCCCTCACGGCTTCGGACGGACCAAGTCTCGGGAGAACGGGTTCGGCGGTGCATGTGATTGTGGTTCTCACACTTGTTCTGTCAATGGTTATCGTGTCCCTGTTAATTGCCGCTTGGCCCTCTCAGGCGACACTGTATATGCGATAGCAACAGGGTGCTCTGACTGGAAGAAACAGAAACGATACGGTTAGAGAATTCCCAGATTCCTCAACAAGTCAACCGCGTTTTCCCAGGTGAAGTAGAGGGCTATTGTAACCAGGAGAGCCAGAATGGCGTTGGTGACCCACCCATTCTTGTATTTTCCCATCAAATCTTTCTTATTCGTGATGATCATCAGGGCCACCGCCAGGATGGGGATCATCATCACCACCACCGAGCTGAAGACCAGTACCAACCAGACCGGTCGAACCCCTGTAAAAAGGATATAGAGAGGTGAAAAGGACCAGAGGATGATGCTCCAGCGGTAGATGGGATCGTTCTTGATGTTCTCAATCTTCTGGTCCGGGGGGAGCTTGAATCTGGGAATGAAGTTGCGGCACAAATCGGTAATGATCAGGGCGTAGCCGATAGTGCCACCCACAAAGGTGGAGAAGGCGGCCCCCCACAGACCGAGACCAAAAACAATGGTCCCTATCATACCCTGCGATTCCGTGAAGATTTGCACCAGGTCGTCGGCCCCCTCCAGGTCAATGCCCTTTTCTCCGACCGTTCCGGCCGCCGCCACCTGAAGAAGCGTCCCCATAATAAAGAGGCACACCACCCCAAAGCCCAGATCGAAACGCTGTTGTTTCAGATGCCGAACATTTCTCCACCCCTTCTCGTAGATGAAGTAGGCATAGGTCACCCGGACTCATGGCCATGAGCGTTGCCTCCATGGCGGAGGCGGCACCGGGCCGCTTCGTGTTCGGCATCGGAACCTCCTCGAACATCATCGTCGAGG
>JAUXKG010000228.1 GCA_030624355.1 Acidobacteriota bacterium | reverse complement strand
TTGGTCACGGTGTCCGCGTAAAACATCTTGAAATAGTCATGAGGATGCTTTTCGAGTCGATCCAGCAGACTCTTTCCCTTCTCCGTTTTGGCCAGTTTGTTGTATCCCTCCCGGATTCTTCCTTCCGTATAGGGAACCAGGCCTCCCAAATGGTGTGTAATGATCTTGAGATTGGGGAACTTGTCGAATATGCCCCAAATGACCAACCGGGTCATAGCTGCAGTGCTGTCGTAGGGCCAGCCGAAGATATGCCAGATATCAAATTGGGATTCATCCTCAGCGGGATAGTCGGCAAAGTGGAAGGTCCTGGCCGGATGGAGCAAAATGGGAAGGTCGTACTCCGCCATTTTCTCAAAGACCGGCAGGAAGTCGGGATGATCCAGAGAACGCCCTTTGAGGGGCGAGAAGATCTGCACACCCTTTAACCCCAGTTCATTGATGGCCCGATCGATCTCGCCGAGGGCCCCCTCCACGTTGTTCAAAGGGATGGAGGCAGCGGCAGCCACAAAACGATCCGGGTACTTGGCCACCAGTTCGGCCAACTCGTCGTTGCCGATTCGGGCAAGCTCCAGCGCCTCCTCGGGTCCTCCCAGGATTTCCAGGGGAGGATTGGCCAAGGTCAGAATCTGGACGTACTCGTCGAACATGTCCATGATCCTGAATCTCGCTTCGAGATCCCCCAAAGCGGGAATGATTTTAAGACGTGCTCCTATGATCTCGCCCAAGGCGGAAGGAGCTGTTTTGAGGCGCTTTTCATTAAACTTCGGAGTGATAAAGTGATTAAACACATCAATCTTCATAGGCGTGAAGTCTAGCCTTGGCATCTGGGGCTGTCAATGGAACCGCTGACAACTGACAGCTGACAACTGACAAATCAATTCCGGATCCTCTCACCCCGCAGAGCGGGCTAGATCGCTCTTGACAAGGCATGTGTGTGACTCTAGAGTCCTTTGAAGAATCATGAAAACCCAACCCGCATCCTTGCCTCCCATAAGCGGGATCATTGGCGCCTGCCTGACCCCTTTTGATCAGGAAGGTCGTATCGACTACAAGGCCCTGGAGAAGGAAATCGATTTCATTGTCGAGGACGCCGATGCCATTTCCATCGCCGCAGTGGAGGCCGCAGAATACACGGTTCTCTCTCTGGAGGAACGCCAGGAATTGATGCGCCGGGCAACCGAGATGGTCGACAAGCGCATTCCGGTGATTTTGGGCGCTTCCCACCCTGCCCCCAAGAAGGTCGTTGAACTGGCCGAGTACTGTGCCGGTCTGGATGCCGACATGGTCCAGGTACTGATGCCTCTTCGTCCCTGGGGAGGCCAGCCCGCCATGCAGGAGCTGGTCGATTACTTCAGCGAGGTGGCAATCGCCAGTCCCCTGCCCATCGTCGCCTACCATAATCCAGGGCCAGGTGCTGACCCCAACATGGAAAATACCATTCAGTTGAGTAACATCTTCAACATTTCCGCTTTCAAGGAGAGCTCACGCGACATCATTAAGATCACTCGGATGATCGAAGAAATTGAGCTCAGCGGTAATGCACGCTATTTCACCACCATGCAGCCGCTGTTGATGACCCTGGTCATGGGCGGTTCCGGTGCCACCATGCCCCCTCCCGGAACCCGTATCGGTGCGCGGGTGGTCAAGGCTTTCCGTGAGGGAGATCAGCAACGAGCGCAGTACTGGCAGCGCTTCTACTCGATGTTCCCCGCTAAGTGGGCGGCCTATGGGTTGCCACCCATCATGAAGTCAGCCATGAAGCATTTCGGCATCGATCTGGGAGATCCCGTTCCTCCGTTCAAACCGGTGACACCAAGGGATCACGCTCAGATTGGAGAATTCTTGCGTCAGACTGGCCTGCTCGAAGAGGGAGAGCCAGCCGAGGTCTCGTTGAGCGATATCGTGGCCAATATGGGAGAAGAAGATACCTTTATTCGTTAGGGGCCATTGGTGCTGACGTCATTTTTGGAGTGGATCAAACAGACTTCAGATCGGTGGATCTCCTTTCTCCTTCAATCCACATCAGAGTTTGGCAAGGAACTGACCGCACAGGGTCAGGAAGATCAGCGGTTGTGGCGCCAACAGCGGCTCAGGGATCTCCATTTCGTGCCATCCAAGCCGGTGACCACAAAGCGTCAAAAGATCGTCGTTCTGGGAGGCGGAAGTGGCGGTCTGGTGGCTGCTACCCAGCTGGGGCGCAAACTGGGCAAAGATCATGACGTGATCCTGATTGATCGACGATCCGAACATGTCTTCATGCCCGCCTTTCTCTTTTTGATGGTGGGTCAGCGGCAGCCGAAGGATATCGTACGCAATCTCAAAAAACTGGAGCAGCGCAACGTCCAGGTGATTCAGTCTCAAATCGAGGGGATCGATCCGAAGCGCCAGCAGGTCCAGTTGGATAGCGGCCCCATCTCTTATGACTACCTGATTATCTCACTGGGAATGCAGACGGCACCGGAGTTGCTCCCCGGTTTTGCTGAGGCCGCTCAACACAGCTGGGAGTTGGAAGCCACGTTGCGCCTGCGAGAGACTCTGGAATCCTTTGAAGAAGGGAGGATTTTGGTGGGTGTTCCACCGGGTCCCTACCGCTGCCCTCCTGCACCCTATGAAGCCCAGTGGATGCTGGATAGTTATTTTCACCAGCGGGGAAGGCGCGATAAGGTGAAGATCGAATTCTTCACCCCTGCTCCAGAGCCCGAAGGAGAAGAGCGTACTCCCGCGGTTTGGATGGACAGACAGAGCAGGAAACGGGGAATCCAGCAACACTACTCTTTCTCCGTCCAGTCCATCGATGCCCAGCGCAAAGTCGCCAAGGCTCTGTACGGCTTCGAACTGCCCTATGACCTGCTCTTTCTGGTTCCCCCCCATCAACCGGCTCAGGCGCTGGTGGACAGCAGTCTGGTGGAAACAGTAAACGGCATTCGAGTCGACTACGATACCCTGGTGACCCGTTGGGGCAACGTGTACTGCATTGGCGACTGTGCAAACATGCCGGTCTCCAAATCGGGCGGCGTTGCCCACCAGCAGGCGGAAGTGGTGGCTCACAACTTGTCTGTCGAGCTCACGGGTGAGGGAGAGCCCACCACGTTTCGCCTCCACACCTTGTGACTGCTTGCCTTCGGCGCGGGTCGCGCCGCCGCCAATCGCACCGTTCAGCCCGCAGGTTGGCCTCCCTTTGGTTCGCCGGAGAGTCGGACCTGGGGACCTTCTCGGTTGATCTACTGGGGTAAGATTGGCTTTGAAAAATGGTGGCTATGGCGTTTCTTCTAGCCCGGATTGTGCATCGTCTCCGGGCTAGCTAATCGCTCAGCTCTTTTAGAACATCCTCGGGCGTGACATGGGCACTTTTGATTTCTACATTAAAAGGCGCCAGAGCATCGGAAACGGCGCTGCTGACCACGATCAAGGGTGAACCGCCACCTTCTCCTACGCCCCTTGCACCCCAGGGTGTGGCCAGTGAGGGAGTATCCAGGTAATCCACTTCGAATTTTGGGAAATCCAGAGCTGTTGGAGCCCAATAGTCCTTAAAGGAAGAGGTGACGAGCTGTCCATTTTCGTCATAAATCAGGCGTTCATAGAGGGCAGCCCCCAGCTGATGTCCGATCGCTCCGTAAATCTGCCCCTCCACGATCAGCGGGTTGAGACGCTCTCCGGCGTCGTCCACACAGGCCATCCGGAGAATCTTGATTTTTCCTGTCTCCACATCCACCTCCACTACTGCTGCCGTCACGGCGTAAGAATAGGTGAATGAGAAATTCCCTCGTTGATCATCGGTGGGGAGCTTGAAATCGGGCCGATAGACATAGTGAGCAAAAAGACCGGCCTCAACCTCATCGGGAAGATTGGCCAGATCGACCCAGGCAACTCGAGCGATGTCTTCAAGCGATACCTTCTTATCCCTGGCCTCTTTTAGGAAAACCTGTCCATCCTCCAGATCGAGCTGCTCGACATCTACATCTCCCAACAGATGAGCCCCGATCTGCAGAACCTTCTTCCTCACCTTCCAGGCTGCACCGAGCACCGCTCCCGCTCCCACAATGGCAAAGCGGCTGGCATAGGTGCCGGAATGGGGAGAGAAGGGGTTCACCGATGAATCAAAACCCGGCACGGCATAAACATCGTCAGGATGCACACCCAGGACGTCGGCCACGATCTGGGAAACAACCGTTTCATGACCCTGGCCCTGTGGAGAGGTTCCCACCGCAGCTGAAATTTCGCCGTTGGGTGCAATCTTGACCCAGGCCGCCTCGCTGTCTCCGGAAGCTTGGGCCTTCGGATTCATCATTCGCTGGATGCTGGAATTCACGGGACAGGCATCCATGCCCATGGCGACCCCGATACCCAGATATTTTCCCGACTCACGGAGCTTGGCCTGCTCTTCTCTTACCTTGGGGTAGTCGACCATCTCCAGGACCTTCTTCAAGGCCCCGGGATAATCCCCACCATCCAGGATGCAGCCCGTCGGGCTTTCATAGGGCATCTGATTGGGCTGAACGAAGTTCTTGTAGCGAATTTCCACAGGATCCATCTCGAGTCTGCGGGCTGCCATATCCAGAAGTCGTTCCACCAGGAAGCACTGCTGCATCTTTCCATACGATCGGTTGGGCCCCACCGGACACTTGTTGGTGGCCACGCAGTAGAGATCCATGCTGAGGTTCTTGAAGGTGTACCCCACCGTAGCGTGGCGAATAAAGTTGATCGCCCCGATCGGTTCCCTCCTCATGTAGGCCCCTTCGTCATGGACCGCCTGCGCCTTCAACCCCAGGACGGTTCCATCTTTCTTTACCGCCAGCTCGGCATCGTAGAACACTTCGTTCCCATGAAGGCTGGCCGACAAATGCTCCGATCGAGTCTCCACCCACTTCACCGTTCTCCCCGTCCTCATGGCCAGTAAGGCAAGGAGAATCAGATAAGGATAACTGTCATTCTTGACTCCGAATCCACCGCCAATATCGGGAGTGATATAGCGGATCTTCTCGCCAGGAAAACGAAGGGCATGAGTGACGAAGCGATGATTGAACA
>JAUXKG010000055.1 GCA_030624355.1 Acidobacteriota bacterium | reverse complement strand
GCTGACGACTGACTTCTGATCAATGTCGATTGACGATTGTCGAGTGTCGAGTGTCGAGTGACCCTGAACAGTGTCGATTGACGAATGAAAAGAAGAACCTTTCTTAATCCGTGCCAATTCGCGTTCGCTAATCCGTGTCAATCCGTGTCTGTCAATTCGCGTTCGCTAATCCGTGTCAATCCGTGTCTAGACACTCATCGTCTGCCGGTCTTGCTGGTCCCAGTGCCGGAACATCTGTTCGCCGTGAAAACGCCCGTTTTCGATGAAGATGCGGTTGGTCATCTTGCCTGAGACGATGGCGCCGGCCAGATAAATCCCCGCCACATTCGTCTCCAGGGTATCCGGGTCGTGTTCCGGAATACAGGTCTGCGAATCGACCTTTATACCCATCTGTCGAAGAAAATCGACATCAGGATGATAGCCCGTCATGGTGAACACAAAGTCGTTCTCCAGAACCTTCTCCCCTTCGGGAGTGGAGACCACGATCTCCTGCTCACGAATCTCCCTCACCTCACTCGAGAAGTAAGCGGTCACCTCACCGCGTTTGATTCGGTTGTTGATATCGGGCAGAATCCAGTACTTCACATGAGAGCTCAGCTTCTCGTCACGGTGAATCAAGGTCACCTCGGCACTGGCGTTTCGAAACAGGTCCAATGCGATCTGGGCCGCTGAGTTCTTCCCTCCGATGACCGCCACCTTCTTCCTATGGTAGGGATGGCATTCCGTATAGTAGTGACTGACCTTGGGGAGATCTTCTCCGGGAATGCCCATGAAGTTGGGATTGTCGTAGTAGCCGGTGGCCACGATCACTCTTTTGCAAAAATAGACAAACTCTTCTCCCCGACGATGCCGGCTCTTCACCTGGAAACCGTCCTCCTGGCGGTCGACGGAAGTCACTCGTTCGTAGTCTCGAACCGGAAGGTTGAAATGCTGCGCAACCCGTCGATAGTACTGAAGACCTTCCGCCCGCCCGGGCTTGTCGGCAGCAACAATCATCGGCACGTCACCGATCTCCAGGAGTTCGCCGGTGGTGAAGAAGGTCATGTCGATCGGAAAGTGATAGATGGAATTGACGACACAGCCCTTTTCCAGCAGCTGGAATTTCAGATCTCGTCTGCTGGCCTCAATGGCACAGGCCAGTCCGGCGGGTCCGCCTCCGACGATGATCAGATCCTGTTTGTCACTCATTCGGAACCTTGTTGTCTACTTCAGTAACTCGCAAGGCCAGGTCTTTCGGCCGGCGCACCCTTTGCACACGACGAATCAGTTATTTTACCAAAACTGACCCGAAGGTCACGAACACGCCGCTTCAACCGCACTTCAGCCTTTGCCTCTTGAACCGGAACCATGGCAGCTGTGCGGAAAATCGCCTATAATAAGCGCCTTCGAGTGGAATGGGCGATTAGCTCAGCTGGTTAGAGCGCCGTCTTCACACGGCGGAGGTCACTGGTTCGAGTCCAGTATCGCCCACCAGAATCTGCCGCCCTCAGAAGGCGTTCTAAGCCTCTAACTGCTGCCGGAACATCGGGCGGCACCCTTGGGCTATTCACGGTGTCCCTGCTCTCCCCGACCTTTGAGGATCTGCCCGGCCTTCTCAAAGCCAGCCTTATGGTAGGCATACAGGACAGCCAGCAGCACGCCTCCCCAGATTATCCAAAGCCATATCATCCTTGCTGACCCCTTCCGATCGACTCTGAATCCCAAAACCACAGGGTTCGAGTTCCACCACTCAAAGTCGATTCCCAGTCAATCCAGGCGAACCTTTTGCAACAGCACCTTCATTGTATCGGAGATGCCTCCTGGAACAAGCAGGCTCTTCAGACGCAGACGATCATCCATTCTATCCGGATTGAAAAGCCCGAGTTCCTCCTCCTCGCCCAGTCTTTTTTCCAAGCCCCAATCAAGAAGAAACTCACGCTGTGTGATCAGAGGGTCAGTCGTCCATCCCAGCTTGTCACCTGTCTTTTGCATCACCTGAAAATTCACGTGGGCGGTGATGTCCTGCTGGCCTGGAACGGCGAACGGGTCGGAGACCACCTGATGCTGCCGATAGCACATGAGTGTTCCTTCGGCACGATCCTCTTTCTCATAGGACGCCCCATCATAACCGTAATCGACGGTTAAAATGATTCCAGAGTCCATCCTCCGATCCAGGTCCTCCAGCACCTCGACCATACGAAGATTCACCTCGTATTGGTGCCCCTCCCGCCACACCTCAAAGCCCTCCTTCATGTATTCCGGGATGCGCGAATCACTAAGGTTTCCCTCCACTTCGGAAATCTGATCATTGATCTGAAGATAGATCTCGCGCGGTTCCGATCCCCTCACGCAGACTCGATGGACAGGCAGGGCATCGAAAAACTCGTTGGAGAATACCACCCCCTGAATCCGATCGGGAAGCTCTCCGGCACTGACCTCGATCGGGACATAGCTGGCCCGTTCGAAAACATGAGGATGACACTCCTGCAAGCGGGCCAATAGGTCCCGGCCAAGGATTCCCTCTCCGGCACCCAGTTCCACCAAATGAAACGGCTTCGGCTGGGAAAGGATCTCGAAGTGGTGGGCGATGACGTCAGCCAGGGTGTGGGCAAACACCGGATGGGTGTGCACGGAGGTATAGAAGTCTCCCCGGGCACCCAGCACTCTCTCTTTATCCGTGTAGTAGCCATGCTCCGGATCGTAAAGACAAAAGTCCATGAAGCGTTCGAAGGTGATTTGTTCATGCCGCCAGGGAAGAATGTTAGGCACTATCGACGAAGGGAGGCTGCGACCCAGAGCAGAAAACTCAGGACCACACTGAAAAGGACACTGCTTGTGATGGGAACGTAAACGCTCCAGTTGTCCCTGCGTATCAGGATATCACCCGGCAATCGGCCCAGCCTGAGTGAAGGGATCAGTGTCAGGACCAGCCCCACAACCACCAGGGCCAAACCAAAGAAGATGAGCACCTTGCCAATCTCGTTGAACATTTCAGATCAGAACCTGACCCCCTGACCGGCTGACCCCTGACCGGTTTGGTTGCTGAAAGAATTATATCAGCCCAGTTAGTGCAGAAATGTTTCTGTCAGTTGTCAGTTGTCAGCTGTCAGCCTTCCAGCTCTAAATCGCCGGAAAAGAAATCGATCTCGAAACGGGCCGTGTCGGGACCGTCGCTTCCATGAGCCGAATTGCGCTCAATGTTCTCTCCAAAACGTTTTCGAATGGTTCCCTGAGTGGCCTGGGCTGGATCGGTTGCTCCCATCACCTCTCTCCAGCCCTCAATGGCTTCCTCACCCTCGAGCACCATCACGAAAATCGGCCCCTCGCACATGTACTCGGTCAAGCTGTCAAAAAATCCCTTGTCCCGGTGGACATGGTAGAAGCCCTGGGCCCTCTCCCGGGTCAGATGAATCAACTTGGCCGCCACCGGGACCAGATCCCTTTCCTGAGCCATGCACAGGATCTCACCGATGACATTTCTCTGGACGGCATCGGGCTTGATGATGGCCAGTGTTTTCTGATTCAATCTTTCCTCCGTTCCAAGGGCAACCCGTGCGAGTATCTAGACCAGGGCTTCCTCGACTGCGGCCCCGATGTCGGCAGGACTCTCCACCACTCGAATCCCGCATTTCTTCATCTTGCTCATCTTTTCAGCCGCGGTTCCCTGACCCTGGGAAATAATGGCACCGGCGTGCCCCATGCGGCGTCCCGGAGGGGCCGTCTGTCCCGCGATGAAGCCTACCACCGGTTTTCGGAAATGGTCCTTGATGTACTCGGCAGCCTCTTCCTCGGCCGATCCACCAATCTCTCCGATCATGACGACAGCATCGGTATCGGGATCCTCACCAAAGGCCTGCAAGGCATCGATGAAGCCGGTGCCGATGATCGGATCCCCGCCAATTCCGATGCAGGTGCTCTGGCCGATGTTTCGAGAGGTCAATTGACCCACGGCCTCATAGGTGAGAGTCCCACTCCTGGAAATACACCCGGTCCCTCCCTCCTGATGAATGTGACCCGGCATGATCCCCAACTTGCATGAGCCGGGAGAAATAATTCCCGGACAATTCGGTCCAATGAGCCGGCTCTCACTTTGGTTCAGGAAGGCCGTCACCTCCAGCATGTCGAAGGCGGGTATCCCCTCGGTAATACAAACAATCAGCCCAATTCCGGCGTCCACCGCCTCCATGATGGCATCGGCGGCAAAAGGCGGAGGAACAAAAATCAAACTGGCGTTGGCTCCTTCTCTCTGGACGGCTTCACTGACGGTGTTGTAGACGGGCACGCCTTCCTGATCCAGGCCACCCTTGCCGGGCGTGACCCCGGCCACCACCTGGGTTCCGTATTCGCGGCAGCGGGCCGCATGAAAGCTGCCTTCGCGTCCGGTAATGCCCTGGACCACCGCTCTTGTGTTCTTATCGACCCAGATCGCCAAACGTTTTCTCCCTATCCATCATCCAGTCTGAAAATGTCTTCCGTCGCACAGAACACTAACCTGCCGCACAGACTCTCCGAGCCGCATCCGCCATGTCGGCGGCCACTTCGAAATCAAGGTCGGAATTCTTCAAGATGGCGCGTCCTTCTTCCACGTTTGTTCCCGCGAGACGAACCACGATGGGCAGGCTGACTCCGATGTCCTTGGCTGCTTGAACCACTCCCTCGGCCAGAACATCGCAGCGCAAGATTCCCCCAAAGATATTGATGAGCACCGATTTGACGTTTGGGTCGGAAAGCAGGATCCTCAGGGCGTTCTTGATCTGGTCCACGCTGGCACCGCCGCCCACGTCCAGAAAGTTGGCCGGACTCCCTCCTGCCAGCTTGATGATGTCCATGGTCGCCATGGCCAGTCCCGCTCCGTTGACCATACAACCCACATCCCCATCCAGCTTGATGTAGTTCAAGCGGTGGCGGGAAGCCTCTATCTCCAGCGGCTCCTCTTCGGACAGATCGCGCATCTCTTCGATTTCGGGATGCCGGTACAACGCATTGTCATCAAAGTTCATCTTGGCATCCAGGGCCAGAAGCTGGCCTTCTTCGGTCACCACCAGCGGATTAATCTCGATCAGAGAGGCGTCGGTCGATTCAAAACTCTGATAAAGCGACCTCATCAGGGCGACCGCCTGGCTGACAGCCTTACCCTCCAAACCCAGTCCAAAAGCAATCTTGCGAGCCAGAAAGGACCTCAGTCCGATGGCAGTGTGGATGTGTTCCTTGAGAATCAGGTCGGGGCTCCGCCGGGCCACTTCTTCGATCTCCACTCCCCCTTCCCGGCTGGCCATCAGCACCGGCATCTGCCGACTCCGATCGATGACGATCCCCAGGTAAAACTCCTTCGCTATGCTGAGACCCTGCTCGATCAAAACACACTGGACCTCTCTGCCCTCCGGACCGGTTTGGGGAGTCACCAGCATGGAGCCGAGCATCTGTTTCGAGAATTCTTCCGCTTCCGAGGGAGTTTTGGCAATCTTGACCCCGCCCCCTTTGCCTCGACCTCCCGCGTGGATCTGTGCCTTGACGGCTACCGTACCACCAAACTGTCGGGCAATCTGGCCGGCCTCCTCGGGAGTCCTGGCAACCTTTCCTTCCGGAACAGTGACCCCGTTGCTGGACAAGATCTGTTTTGCCTGATATTCGTGGATCTTCATTCGGCACTAGAATCAAACATATATGGAGCCGCTTTTCAAGATGTTATTTCAGCCGGCCAACGGGTACCAATGAACCGAGAGCACAACCAACCTGGGCCCGGCTTGTGGAAAAGTCCGATCCAGGCCGACGATCTGGGTGAGGAGCGACGCTTTTCAGATGTTCTGTGGGACAGTGACGGCCAAACCCTGGTTTGGCGTGAGGAACGTTCCAAACAGGGCGTCCTGGTGTGCCAGTCGCCGGAAGAGCGGTCGCCACGCGATCTCACCGGCGACCTCTCTGTCCAGGCTAGAGTGGGATACGGCGGCGGAGACTTCACCGTCTGCCGGGGACATGCCTATTTCGTGGCCGACGGACGGCTGTTTGGACAGGCCCTCTCCGGCGGTCCAGCCGAGTCTCTGACTCCCGCGGGAGGACAATGCGCCGCACCCAGCGTTTCTGCTGACGGCCGGCACATCCTCTACGTACACTCTGCCGATGAGATCGACCATCTGGCCCTGGTCGACACTCGGGGAGCACACCCGCCGGCCCGGCTGGAACAGGGCCATGACTTCTACATGCAGCCCTGCTGGCACCCGCAGGGCAGCCGAATCGCCTGGGTCGCCTGGGACCACCCCAACATGCCATGGGACGGGACAGCCCTCTACCTGGGAGAGCTTTCCCGGGGGACGGGCCTGGCCCTCTCTTCACGCAGGATCGTAGCGGGAGATCCCTCGGGAAGCACGGCCATCTTCCAGCCCTGTTTCTCCCCCGACGGCCGTTTCCTGAGCTACCTTTCAGATGAGCAGGGCTGGTTCAATCTGTTCCTCATGGATCTGAATTCGGGAGTCAGTCGAGTCCTGATTTCCGAAGAGTCCGAGCAGGCGGTGCCTGCCTGGGTCCAGGGGTTGCGAACTCACGGCTGGACGGCCGACGGCCAGGCCATCTATCTGCTGAAGCTCAAGGACGGCTTTAGCTCTCTGGTGCGATTGGATATCGGGAGACAAAAAACTCAAACTATCGGGGAGCAGTTGGGCCGCTACACCGACCTGAAGCAGATCGCCCTCTCTTGCGCCGGAGAGAGAGTCGCTTTGATCGCCTCCTCACCCACCCTTTCCCCCAGCATCCTTTCTTTCTCTTCCCCGAACCGGATCGAGGTTCATCAGTCGAGCCGCTCGGTCGCCATCGATCCGGCTTATCTCAGCCAGCCCCGCTCACTCTCATGGCATTCTCCCACGCCAGCCAGCGAGGCCTTCTGTTTCGGCCTCTATTACTCGCCTCAGAATCCCGGCTTTGAGAGTTCCGGAGCGCCCCCGGCCATCCTCAAGATTCACGGCGGACCCACCTCTCAATACAGAGCGGAATATCACGCAGAGACTCAGTTCCTGACCAGCCGGGGCTTTGCCGTCCTGGAACTGAACTACAGAGGCAGCTCCGGGTACGGGAAGGCCTATGCCCAGGCTCTCAGAGGGAACTGGGGCATCCTGGACGTGGAGGACACTCACTCGGCGGCCCAGCATCTGATTGGCCAGGGCCTGGCCGATGCCAAACGGTTGATCCTGATGGGAGGAAGCGCGGGAGGCTACACCGTACTGCTCTGCCTGATCGCTTATCCTGGAGTCTTCAAGGCAGCTATCTGCCGCTATGCTGTGTCCAATCTGCTGACGCTGGCGGCAGACACTCACAAATTCGAACAACACTATCTGGATTCTCTGGTGGGCGTTCTGCCTCGCGACAGAGACCGCTATGAGCAGCGTTCCCCGGTCTTCTCCGCCGACAAAATCCAGAATCCTGTGGCCATCTTTCAAGGTGAGGATGACCTGGTCGTTCCACCCTCTCAAACCGATCAAATTGTCGAGTCCCTGACCCGCCGGGGAGTGCCTCATGTCTACCGTCTGTATCCGGGAGAGGGGCATGGCTGGCGAGGAAGTGACACCATCCGCGACTACTACAAGACAGTTGAAGCCTTCCTGACGGAACAGATAGGTGTCCCCTAACCGGCCCCTCATTTCTTTCCTAGCAATTCCTGGATCATCTGAGCTAGCCTGGATCATGCATGATCCAGGCTAGAAAAACATGAAGAGAGATATCCTCATTGTTGGGGGCGGCTTTGCCGGAGCCTCCACGGCCTTCCACCTGAGCCAGTCCTTTTCAGGCTCTATCCTGCTCATTGAGCGAGAAGAGATCCCCGGTTTTCATGCTTCGGGTCGCAATGCTTCTCTGGTGCTTCAATCCACTCCCGATCCCGACATCCGGCGGGCAGTGGTGGCCAGCCGGCAGGCCTACCTGGAGCACCGCTCCCGGGTCCCTGCATCCGATCACGGCTCGCTGCATCTGGGAAAAAAAGAGAGTCTGGAGAAGCTCAGAGATCTCGACCTCTTCGCCTCGGAGTATCGCGACCCGGAGGAGATCCATCGACAGATCCCTCTGCTGAAGGGCCACAGCTTTGAAAACGCCCTCTGGACTTCCACTGACGGCAGCATGGATATCTCGGTACTGCTTCAGTTCTACCTGGAGGGAGCCCGCTCTCGGGGAGTGGAAGTGTGGCTCGACTGTGAACTCCTGCAAGTCGATGGAAAGGGGACCTATCGCGTCGAGACATCTCGGGGAACAGTGGAAACCTCATGTCTGGTAAACGCCGCCGGAGCCTGGGCCTGCCAGGTCGCCGAGAAGGCCGGGGCCGCCCGAATCCCTCTGGTCCCATCCAAACGCCATCTCTTTGTTCTCGACACGGATGAGAAGATCGACCCCGATTGGCCGTTTGTCTGGGATCAGGATTGCAGCTTCTACTTTAGACCCGAATCGGGCGGCCTGCTCTTCAGCATCTGCGATGAAGAAGAGACCGACAACCTGGCTCCCACGGTGAATCCCGAGATCTCCGAATCTCTGGCCGAATTGGTCTGGCAGCGGCTCCCGGCTCTGCGCCAGGCTACTCAAAGAGAAGTCTGGTCCTGCTTTCGCACCAAGCCCCCGGATGCTTCTTTTGTCATCGGCTGGGACCTGGCTGCCGATAACTTCTTCTGGGTCGCCGGCCTGGGCGGCCACGGAGTGGGGGCCAGCTGGGAAATCGGACGCCTGGCGGCGGCCGGCTTGCAGGACTCCACCCGCCGGCAGCCAGACTGCTTTCCTCCCGCCCGTTTTTCGGCAGCTCAATGATTCAACGAACCTTGGACTCTTTGAGGCCAAACTGACACTGATCCTGCAGCGCACAGCCGTCACAAAGGGGCGTTTTCCGGCAAGCCTGCTTGGCATGCTCGACGATCAGAGCGTGGAACCGCTGGTACAAGCCGACATCCAGCGGCAGGTTGGTCTGAAAGAATTCCTGAGTTACCTGATAACTGGCTCCCTCCCCCACCAGTCCGTATCGAGCGAAGATTCGCTGGGTATAGGCATCCACCACGAAGTAGGGCTGCTCACAGGCGTACAGCAGAATGGAATCCGCCGTCTCCGGCCCGATGCCCTCTGTGGAGAGCAGCTCCTCACGTCCCACCTGCTGGTAAAACTCACCCGGGTAATCGAGAATAAGCCGCGCGGCTCGCTTCAAGCGCACAGCCTTCTGTCTGAAGAAGCCCGAGGGGCGAATGGCTCCTTCCAACCGTGAGAGGGAGCAGGAGTCGATAGAGGTCGCATCCACCAACCCCTCCTCAACCAGCCCCTGAAGTGCCCTCTCCACATTGCTCCATCGTGTGTTCTGGGTGAGAATGGCTCCCGCTACAACCTCCAGTCGTTCCGGCTTGAACTGTCCGCCAACAGGCCACTGCCCGCCCGGCCAGCCACTCATGCGGGGATAGCGGTGCTCAAGAGCCTGGTAAATCTTGATGAGGTCGACCGGCATAGATAAACTGCGGGACTAGCCTGGACTCTCTTTTCCGGAAACCACGCGAAGTTTGGACTCGGGCGACTGTTGTGATTTCAGCTCCTCCGCCGAAGGATAGGCGACGCGCTGGTGGTTGGTGCTTTTCAGAACGTGAGTCAAAACATCCACAATCTTCTGCAGCTCTCCGATGGTCAAGCCGGACTCGTCCAATTCCCCCTGCTCCAGCTTTCGGTGGGCAATTCGGTTGATCAGCTCGCGAATGCTTTCCTCGTCGCCGGGCTTGACCACTCGAAAGGCCGCCTCCACCGAATCCACTATCATCACGGTGGCCGTCTCCCTGCTTTGAGGTCTGGGACCTGGATACTTGAAAATCCGTTCAGATTTCATCTCCGAATCCAGCTGCTTGGATTTGTAATAGAAATAATCAATGGTCGAAGTTCCATGATGCTCAGCAATGAAGTCCACCACAGCACCAGGGAGCCCT
>JAUXKG010000458.1 GCA_030624355.1 Acidobacteriota bacterium | reverse complement strand
TGATAACCGTCGGCTGTATTGATCAGCTGAGCCGTAATGCGAAGACGCTTGTCTGCCTTCCGCACACTTCCCTCAAGGATGGAGTCGACATTCAGTCGTCTGCCAATCTCTGAAATACTTTGATCAAGCCCCTTAAGGTTGAAAGTTGAGGTTCGGGCAGCCACATCCAACCCCTTCAGCTGGGTCAGGGCATTGATTAATTCTTCGGCTAATCCATCACTGAAGTAGTCGTTATCCGGGTCCGCACTCATATTGACAAAGGGAAGAACGGCAATCGAGGGTTTCTTGGCCTTTACGATTCCAGCGGCCGGTGTTGAGGACAAGTGCGCCTGTCTCTTGACGCGCAATATATCCTCCGTCAGTTCTTTGGCTGATTGATGGCGCAAGTTCCGATCCTTTTCCAAGGCCTTGTTCAGCACTTGTCCCAAGCCATCGAGTAAGCCAGGATTCAATTGGGTTGGCAAGGTGGGTACCTTGTTGAGGATCTCATTAAAAAGTGCGCCGAGGTCACTCCCTTTGAAAGGGAGTTCTCCGGTGGCCATCTCATACAGAAGGACACCGAGGGAGAAAACGTCGCTGCGGTCATCCAACTCCTTGTCCAGCAGTTGGTCGGGCGACATGTAATAGGGGGTCCCAACCGCTACCCCGGCCGCGGTCAAAGGTCCTGGTGTCGTCTGATTTGCACCCGGAGCGCCTTCTGGGTTTTGTTCCAGCAGCTTGGCCAAACCAAAATCCAGGAGCTTGATGTGGCCGCTCGTGGTGACGAACACGTTGTCCGGTTTGATGTCTCGGTGGAGGATTCCCCTGGAATGGGCCGCATCCAAAGCTTCAGAAATCTGTAGTCCGAACTCCAAAAGTTGATCCGCCAGGAGTGGCCCGTCCTGCAGAAAGTATCTCAGGGTCTTCCCTTCCAGAAACTCCATCACAATGAAGGGCTGACCTTCATGCTCCCCGATGTCATGAATGACGCAGATGTTGGGATGGTTGAGTGCCGAGGCCGCTCTGGCTTCTCTCTGGAACCGCTCCAGGGCCTGACGGTTCTGGGCAAACTCCTCAGGCAGGAATTTCAGGGCAACATTGCGGCCCAGGCGGGTGTCCTCGGCTCTGTAAACCACACCCATTCCTCCACCACCCAGTTTCTCCAGAATCTTGTAATGCGAAACAGTTTTCCCGATCATAGAGTCCCACTTATTTCTAGCGTCATTCTCCTCAATGCTAAGTCTGAAGGGGGTGAAAAGGCAATCAATTTTGCCGCTTATCTGGTCTGGAGTGAGTCTGCGAACCTCACTTGATTCCCAGGCCGTAGCCTGCGTGATCGATCGCTTCGACCCTTGAATCGAGTTTGTAGATTGCGTAAGCGAGGGATGGCGGATGTCCCCGGTAGGTGTAATCGACTTGGTAAGTTGCTATGGCCACGTACCGATCCTCTTCGTCAGCAACCACAAAGAGATCTTTAAAGCTCTTTTCGGGGTGCAATTCCAGGATTTTCCCGAGCAGTTCGCCCTTGCTCATTCGCAGCTCGGCGGTCAATTTCTTGATGTAGTCTTTTCTGAACAGCATGTTGGCGGACAATGTTTATACTGATCAGTAGTATATCCTGGTTGTCCGCATCCGCCGCAGCAGCCTATCGTGACATGGGAACCCTGGATGCATTCCTGGGAGGTAAGCTGACAAAACGGATGTCGCTCTTGAGTTGGATGGTCACAGTGGTTCCCTTCCTCAGCTCTACGTCATCCCCCTTTTTGAACAACCCGATCAGTGCGCCTGCCGCTGATCCGATGGCGGCACCGACTCCCAATCCCTTCAGATTTCTACCACTGGCAACCCCAATGACTCCTCCCAGTACGGCCCCTTTGGTCGCACCGGACACGGTTTCTTCTCCCTGGTTCCCAGGAGCTTGGAGTGTTCCCTGTTCATCAGTCTGATTGGTACTCACCCCTTCCGCCGATTGGACGACTGCCTCGATCTGCCGGGTCGTACCATCCGGCAAAATAATTCTGTCGAATGCCAAGAGCAGTTCAGCACCACCCTGGAGATATCCGGGTTCGCTGGATGCTAGGACATGTCCAATGACATAGCTCTGGACTGGGATAATGATCCTGTCGTTTGCTGTCACCGGCACGACCAGCTTCCCGAAGAATTTGTGTCCTCCTCCAGCAGCTTTTGTACTCAGGGTTTGCTGTAAAGTGATGAAAAGCTCCGTCTTTTTCGGGATGACCACATCGTCCAGGGTGGAACGGAGCTGGTCCTCGGTTGACTGTGGAGCTGAAATTCCGACACAGACCATTCCCAGACACACTGCCGTCGTCGTCATGATTGTCTTTTTCAAAATAGTAACCCTCCCTTTGTTAGCCCGTTTTGGTGTAGGCGTTAAGAAATTCAATTTACCTTCACGCTGATACTCTAAGGATGTACAAAGGGCGGAAAAAGTATGTAAAGTTTCGTAAAGAGTCGACGATCGTCGCGGAAAGAATCCATTTACTGTTCATTTTCTCCATCGAGAGTTGGTAGACTCGGTTATGGCCCATTCGCTCCCCCCCGGCCTGACTGCCGCATACTCCCGCTTCAAAAAAGCCTATCCCGACTACGAGTCCACTCAAGCGCTGGATGAAATGCGTGCAGCTGAGTACGCGCGCCTCGATCAAAAAGGCGTCGTCTACCTCGACTACACGGGCGGAGGGCTGTACGCTGACTCACAGATACGCCAGAACATGA
>JAUXKG010000221.1 GCA_030624355.1 Acidobacteriota bacterium | reverse complement strand
CCCGATCCGGCAGCAATTCTGGAGGGAGCCTTCATTCCCAGTCTGCCTCAGGCCGAGGGACTGTACAGCGCCATTCTCATTATCCTGGCCCTGATCGGCACGGAAGTGGGATCCACTGCCAACCTCAATTACTCCTACTTTATCCGGGAGAAGGGGTGGACAGGCATCTCCCATCTCAAACAGCAGCGATTCGATCTGATCGTTGGCGTGATAGCCCTTTTCATCATGGGCGCACTGCTGCAGATCGCTGCGGCGGGGACCATCCACCCTTTGGGCATCCAGGTGGAGGATGCCGATGATCTGGGCCGTATTTTTTCAGAAACACAGGGCTTCATCGGATTGATCGTCTTCGCTCTGGGGCTGTGGGGATCGGCTTTCTCCAGCTTTGTCGGCGGCAACACCGGAGGAGCTCTGATCTTCACCGACATCTGCCGCTCGGTGGTGCCCGGCCTGAAGCAATCCCAAGAAGAGCGACAGAAACGGACTAGCAAAGAGGATCCGATTTACCGCCGGGTGATCATTTTCTGGTCCTTCGCGCCCCTGTACATCATCTTTACCGGTGTCAGCCCGATTTGGTTCGTCTTGATGGTCAATGCCTTCGTCGTCGTCCTGATCCCGGTTCTGGTACTGACGCTCTTGAAGATAACCAATGACGAGAGCCTGATGGGTGAGTACAGGAATGGGTGGTTGACCAACACGGTGATGGTGCTGCTGGTGGTGGTGACCGTGTATCTGACCTGGAATCGCCTGGCCGGTTGAGGGGCGCAGAATGAAAGAGGGAACGACGCCTAGGAGTCTGTCCTAGCCCAATTCCAAAGTTGACTTTCCTGTCCATCTGAGATACCAAGTTGAATAGTAAACGGGAAACGGTCTACTCTTTCCCTTTGTTGTTGCAGTCCCCTTTTGTATTGAGAGGTAGAGAGCTATCATGAAAAAAAGAATCCTATCGACCAGCCTTGCATTGGCCGCTTTGGCTTTGAGCCTCCCCACCTTGAAGGCGGAGTGGAAACCGTCCTCTGAGGTATCCCGTGACCAGATCATCGAGATGTCCCAGCAGGTTCTGGGCCTGCCCGACATGGCGGTGAAGGCGAGGGAAGACATTTTTCGCATTCAGGTCCTGGGAATGGAGTGGGACGTGGGCGGCATGGTCTACGAGCCTGAAGACCCTTCGAACATTCCGACTGATCCCGGAGGGAACAAGATCGGCATGTTTCTGATTCACGGAGGTTCGGGAGACCATCGATCCCAGGACAAGGTGGCGCGATTTCTGGTTGGCAAGTTCGGTTACAAGGTGGTCACCATGACCTACCCCGGGAGACTGTACCTGCTGGATCCCAGTCGGGACTGGCCCGGGGATACCATCAAACCGGACGGTTCGGTGCGCACACCCATCTGGAACAAGGACAAACTGATCACCCAGGACCAGTATGAGGTCCTCGAGGACAGGTCTCTGCAAAACAAGTATGGAACTCTCACGCTGGCCTGTGCCAAAGAGGGCACCGAGTTTTATAAGCGGATGTCGGGCTGGCCAATGGCATTCGAGGCGGCCGGCCAGACTCTCATGAACCGTCACCTGCCCCCAGGAGAATATTCCATCTACATCCATGGCAAATCCACGGGTGGCCCCTTTTCCCTGATGCTGACCCAAAGGGTTGAAAATATTGTGGGCGTCACCGGTATGGAAAGCTCACCCTTCGGCTATATCTTCCGCGTACAAACGCGATCCTCGGGAAATCCCACCGGCAAACAGTACGGCGATCTGCCCTTCAACTGCCTCCACATTCGAACCTGGCGTGACAGGGCTCGCTACATGGGTCCTGAAGCGCTGATGGGAGAGGGCCCCGAGGCTCTGATGCAGCTACCGACCCTGATTGAGCAGGTCTTCGAGAGCTGGAAGAGCAAAACCACTAATCCCAATTTCAAGGCCGAAGGCCCGATTCATTTTGGTAGCACGCATCAGCTCGCCGAGATGGCGCGAGCCACTGCCAAGCGTCTGGATCTCTCCACTGAGAGAACACAGGAACTGATCGAACGATACGTCGGTTTCTCACGGGAGCTCAGAGGATTGGGAGTCAAACCGGTGCCGCCGATTATTTTCGGGATGGCGCAGGCCAGCGCCGATCACACTCCTGAAAAATACCGGGAGATCACCCTTCCCATGTTTGCCGCCATGGACCCTCCACCCAAGGTCAGCCTGGTGGCATTCAAGGCCGGTATTCACGACCTCACCAGTCCTGAAGAGGATCTGCCCATGGGGCCCTTTCCGGCGGTAGCCAAGGTCTGGCACGACGCCATCATGAAGGGATACTACGCCGATTACGCCAGCCGATGGGCGGCGAAGGACTAGGTCTTATCCTCAGTGGCATACGAGAATGCCAGCGGTTGAACTCCTGCAGCAACGGGGATGTCGGTCGACTTTCTACAGACATCATTCGAAGAAATTATCGAGCTCCGGGCTCGTGTCCTTCGTCCCGGCCGGCCCGTCGAAACCGCATTCTTTAAGGAAGATCACCAACCCTCGACCAGCCACCTGGCAGCCTGCTGCGAGGGAAGGGTGGTGAGTTGCGTCAGCCTGGTGAGGAGCCCCTGGAAAGAGGAGCCGGCCTGGCGTTTGAGGGGGATGGCTACCGATGAAAAGTATCAGCGCCAGGGCATCGGCACCGGACTGCTTCAGAAACTGGAAGAGCTGGCTCTAAACAGTCCAGGACCCGATCTGGTCTGGTGCACGTCGCGAGTGGAGGTCATTCCTTTTTATGAAAAACAGGGTTGGCAGGTGGCATCAGACCTGTTCCAGGTTGCCGGTGTGGGACCACACAGGATGATGACCAAACACCTAAACACGGATTTACACGGATTAGCGAACACAGATTAAAACAGAGATTAAGAAATGTTTTTTGTCAGCTGTTAGTTGTCAGTTGTCAGCTGGTCAGGAGACACGGATTGACACAGATAAACAAACACGGATTAACACGGATTAAGAAAGGTCTCTTGTCCGTTGTTAGCTGCGGTCCGGTCACTCGACAATCGTCAATCGACAATCGTTCGGGTGGTCAGCCCAAAAGGAGATAAACGCATATGTTGAGTAAACACGTTACTTTCACAGGCCTTCTCTTGGCCACCCTAGGCTTCGGCCTTCAAAGCTTGAAGGCGGAGTGGTACCCGCCCTCTGAAATTTCCCGCCGGGAAATCATTGAAGCATCCGGAGAAGTTCTGGCGATGCCCGATCTTCCGATCAGTGCCGAGGAAGACCTCTACCGGATTCGAGCGGTGGAGATGGAGTGGGACATGGGAGCCATGGTTTACCAGCCTCAGGATGATTCCAAGATTCCCACCGACCCTGCCGGGAGAAAGATCGGCCTCTTCCTGATCCACGGAGGATCGGGAGATCATCGATCCAAGGACAAGGAAGCTCGCTTCCTGTCGAGCAAGTTCGGTTTCAAGATCGTCAGCATGACCTATCCGGGAAGGCTCTACCTGATGGATCCCGACAGACACTGGCCCGGCGACACCATTAAACCAGACGGCTCGGTTCGCACCCCCATCTGGCACAGGGACAAGCCGATCACCCGGGATCAATACGACCTGGTGGAGGAAACTTCCTTGCGGCCCAAATACGGAACTCTGCTGCTGGCCCGTGCCAAACCGGGAACCGAGTTCTACAATCGCATGTCGGGCTGGCCTGTAGCCTTCGAAGAAGCCGGCAAGGATCTGATGGCCCGCCATTTCCCTGCTGGGGAGTACTCCATCTACATCCACGGCCACTCCACGGGAGGCCCTTTCTGTTTCATGTTGACTCAACGAGTCCCGAACATCGTGGGAGTGCTGGGCATGGAGACCACTCCTTTCGGATACATCGGCCGTGTACAGGCACGACCCTCGGGAAATCCCACCGGGAAGACCTACGGGGACATGCCCTTTAACTCCCTGGTAATTCGCACCTGGCGCGACAAGGCCCGCTACATGGGTCCGGAAGCATTGATGGGAGAGGGGCCCAAGGCCCTGATGCGCCTGCCCATGCTGATGGAGGAGGTCCACGAGAGCTGGGAGAGAACCAAAGCTCTTCCCAACTTCAAAGGGGAGGGCCCGATCAGCTTTGGCAGCATTCAAGGCTTGACCGAAGCGGCCAAGGCTACTGCCAAACGACTGAATCTGAACCTGGAAGAAACTCAGGCTCTGGTCGACCAGTATGTAGGTTACTCACGTGAGCTCAGAGGACTGAATGTGAAGCCGGTGCCACCTGTGATCTTTGGCGTCTCCCTGGCCAGTGCCGACCACACTCCGTACAATTACCGGAAGATCACTCTGCCCATGTTAGCCGCCATGGCTCCTCCCCCAAAGGTTCGACTGGTTGAATTCAAGGCCGGAATCCATGGTTATTCCAGAGCCGAACCGGATCTGCCCATGGGACCCTTTCCGGCGGTGGTCAAGCTTTGGAATGAGGCCATCATGAAGGGCTATTACCTGGATTATGCCAAGAAATGGGGAGCGCTGGACCGCTGAGGATTGTCGAGTGACGATTGTCGAGTGACAATTGAACAGTGTCGATTGACGAGTGTCGAGTGACCGGAGCGCAGCTAACAAACCTCCGAATCCGTGTCAATCCGTGTTTGTTAATCCGTGCAATCCGTGATTACAGGTATTCGACGCTGCCGCCGCGGGAGATGAAGGCCTCGAGCAGAGGCTCCAGCCCCTTTCTCAGATCTTCTTCCTTGAGCCAGTAGGCGTCATGAAAGCGGATTCTTCTGGCCCCGCGGAACTCCTTTCCAATGCGTTGGAAAAGAGCCTCCTCGTTCCCATCGACTCCGGAGTCGACATAGCGCATGTAGAGTTCCTCGCAGGAAAGATCCATGACCTTCGACCTGGGGCTTCCCAGAAAGAGAAACTCGCGTCGCTTCATGCTGCTTGACCTGTCAGGGAAATCAGAGTCCTCTTGACCAGGGCCCGAGTCATCGGCACCTTGTATTCGTTCTTGGCCAGAGGTCGGGCTCCCGCCACGGCCGCCTGACCGACTCTGTCCGCCAAATCTTCGGTGACCCGCTGCCCCACCAGCATCCTGGCTGCCTTCGGCACCTGCCAGGGAATGGGAGCGACGCCACCCAAAACGATGCTGGCCCGGCTGCAAACCCCTTGGCTGATATCCAAAACGATGGCTACGCTG
>JAUXKG010000271.1 GCA_030624355.1 Acidobacteriota bacterium | reverse complement strand
GTCACTCGCGCAGACCTGCAGATCAGTCGCAGCCGCGACGGAGAGATCTTCATCACGTCGAGGCAGGACGGCTTCATCCGGATGCTCGTTCCAGATTCCGACTAACACCTGCACGGTCGGGATCAACCAGATCGTTGGTCTTCTCAATCACTGCATCTCGAGTATCTTTGACGAGTTCTGATTTCACTGATTTCATTCACACAAGTAAATCAGGAAGGCCTCTCCGCATTTGTCCCTTTGCGGAATACCTATCTAAATACTCATGAAAGTATTCGAGGCCAAGGAGAGGCAAGGAAGATACTTTCGTGAAACGTCTCCTCGTCTGGTCTAGGGTGCCAGATTCATCCGCCGCGGCAGGTCCTGGAAGCGAGGGTCGTCGCGGAGGGACCGAAAACTAACCGGGTAGGACGACTGACTCATTCACAAAAACCGTTCCTTCCATAAGTTTTCGTGCCGTTCTTCCAAGTGCTACCTCTCTCACACAGATGCCTCCCTCTTCTTCCTCAACCACTATATCCACGGAAAGGGTTCCCGAGGGGTGGCCGATGCTAACCGTCTCTGGCCGTTGACGACACAGTTGCTGGACAACAGAGTGTGGGATCCTGCTGGCGGCAGCGGTCGGAATCGCCGCAGTCACGGCAAATGCTTTGTGAAGGCGACCCATGGCCATGACTCTGGCAAGAAGGTCAATGTTTTCTGCTTCAACGAAGCCACCCTGCAAGGTTCGAAAGGGGGATGGCTGAGCAACAAATACGATCTTGGGAATACTGGTGTAGTGCTGGTAGGCTTCACCCCAGGAAGAGCACAATCCCAGAATCTCGCTGATTTTCGCCCGAAGTTCCTCCAAAACGGCGAGAATCTCCTGGCAGGATTCGATCTGCTCGGGTAATTCGTCTCCCCGCAGGCCAATCTGGTCGGCACGCACAAACCCGGCAGGGTTTCCAGCGTCCACGATAGACACGTCCACGGTTCTCCCATCTTGCAAAGTAATGGAGTCGCGTGGATTCCCCGTGGGTCGCAGTTTGCCGGTGGCTCCGCCGCCTGGATCCAAAAAACGAAGTTCGATCTCCGCTCCGCTGCCTGGAACACCATCAATCCGATAAGTCCCCTCGGTCAACACTTCTCCAGCACAAAACGGAACCGCCAAGTCGATCATCTTCCCGGTATTCGTATTGAGGATTCGGACCCGCGTGAGGGGCTCTTCGGGTGTTACCAGTCCCTTCTCCATCGCAAACGGACCTACTGCTGAAGAAATGTTCCCACAATTTGCCGAAAAATCGATGAAAGCTTCGCTGACGCTGACCTGCCCGAAGGTATACTCCAGGTCGACCTCAGGCAAAGTCGAAGGGCGGATGATGGCCAGCTTACTGGTCAGGGGATCAGCTCCCCCCAATCCATCGATCTGTCGTGGATCGGGACTTCCAAAGGCCGCCAGTAGTATACGATTTCTCAATTCAGATTCGGAAGGAAGATCCGAATCGAGGAAAAAAAGCCCCTTGCTTGTCCCGCCTCTCATGATGGTGCAAGGAACACCGACTTGACTCATTTATCCTCCAGGTTTAAAACCCGTGTCTAGGGACCTACTCGAGGAACGCCTTCAATATTTGATACCCGAGCAACAGGCCAGCTACTCCCGCCAGCGACAAGGTCATCCCCAAGAATTTTTCCCCCTTCGGCCCCAAGAATCCCAGGTCAGAAACAACTCTAAAAAAGCCCAACAAACCATGATAGAGGGCCAGAACCAGCAGGGCAAGATCGAGGAATACAAATCCCGGAGAGCGCAGTTTCGCAGCGATCTCCTGAAAACTCGAACTGGGAATCTCCTCATAATGCAGGACCCATAGGTGAATGGCAACGAAAGTGATCAGCAAAAGGCCGCTGAGTCGCAGAGACAACCATTGCCAGAGTTTTGGACTTCTCGTCTTCACGCCGTCCGGATCTCCGGCACTATGGGTATTGTCCGGTTCACTTTGTCGCCGCATCCTTCTCCAGTTCAAAAGAAAAATGGCACGCTTGCCAGCGCCGCCAGAACAGTGATGATGATGACGGTGTAGGAGAGGGCCTCCTGTGGCAAGGCCGGAAGCAAGTCCAGACAAATCAACCTCAATCCGTTCAAGGTGTGGAATACGACAACCGCCACCAGAATGAGCTCAAAAAAACGGACGACAGGATTGTCAAAAACCTGCAGAGTCTGGTCAAAGGACTTCTCCCCCGCCAACGCGGCACTCAGCGTCCAAAGATGGGCGAAAAGATACAGGACGAGAATAACGCCGGAGATCCTGTGTGCCAGCCAGACGTAGTAACTGAGGTTCCGCTTTTCCTTCACTGTCAATCCTTCATCCTATCCACCTGAGAAAAGCTGTCTCATTGGGCTGCTGAATGTCGACCGAGCAACCTGCGGAAGAAAACAGAAAACGTCCGGCGCAAAGCGGATCCCCGTAACCTGCCAATCTCCTCCGCAGCATTGAGATCGACAGGACAAACAGCAGCGCACTCATAGCAGTTCACACATGAGAATGCACCCCGCTTAATCGCCTGCAGGCTGCGGTTCTCGGTGTCGAGAGGATGGCTGCCGATTCGGGCCATCTGCAGCATAAACATGGGGCCGTCAAACTGTGTAGTTTCTGCATCGCTCTGGGGACAGCTTTCCAAACAGCAATGGCATTCGATGCAGCGCGAGTAGGTCTGCTGGTACGCTTCCAGCACGTCGCTTGAAACTGAGCCCATCTGAGCCCCTCTCTGGCGCTCGGGCCAAAGCTTCAGATCTCGATATTTCTGTTCAACACTACTGGTGTCAACGATGAGGTCTCTGAGTACGGGATACTGACTGAGTGGCTCGACTTTCGACTCGTTCTCCAATAATGTCATGCATGCCAGCTGAGGCTTGCCGTTGATGAGCATGGCACACGACCCGCAAGTCATCTCACGACAGTTGGCACGGAATGCTATATAGGTGTTCTGATCCCACAGATGTTCCAGCGCCTGAATGACGGTCATGGAGCGCACATAGGGCACGGAATAGACTTGCCAATGAGGTTTCGCATCGGTTTCGCGATTGAAGCACCTAATACGAATGGTATGAACGGCTTCGGGTTTGATAATCGGTTGCAGGTAGGTGGTCATTCTTTTGCCTTCTTACAGGAATCAACCGGTGTATCCATGCCAGGGAGAATTAGATTGGGCATATTCAGGAAACTGATCCATACTGACCAAAGAATGCCGAACGGCTCTGACCTCCTGCTGGAGATCGCCATTCACTTTTCTGAAAAAGATGTTACTGAGCCAGCGGCTGTCATCTCGAGTGGGAAAATCCTCACGAAAGTGACAGCCCCGACTTTCCTCTCGAAGCAAAGCAGCCTGAGTTGAAGCTTCCTCGATTTCCAAACGAAAAAACAGTTCCAGTGCGTCCCTCAGTTCAAAATTGTATTCTCGGGATGAGTCGCGAAGCGCGATATTGGAGAGATCTTCACTTTTAGTGCGTGCTATCTCAGTCAGCATGGTTTTCAGACCTGTGGCGTTGCGAAGCACACCCATGTGGCGGTCCATCATTTCAATGTGTTTTCTCCTGAGATGGGGAAGATCAACCGGAGATTTCTTGGCAGTCGTTCTCAAACCTTCGATCCGCGCGATCTCCAGCTCAATGCTTTCCCGATTCGCTTGGAAAGGTTTTCTGGCCCTCAAGGTTTCCTGCGCGGCATTTCTTCCAGCAATCTCTCCGAAGACCAGGATATCGATCAAGGAATTGGAGCCCAGCCGATTGGCTCCATGCACCCCCCCTGAAACCGCTCCTGCTGCATACAAGCCTTGTACGCTAGTCTGCGCCCCGCCGTTGATCTTGACGCCCCCACAAAAATAGTGTGGTTGAGGTCTGATTTCAATCGGGTCTTTGCGTATGTCGATACCAAAGTTGAGATACTTCTGAAGGATAACCGGTAATCTTTTTTCGATTTGCTGGGTTGGGAGATGTGCTACCGACGCGAAGATGCCCCCGTGCGGCGCCCCTCTTCCTTCCAGAATCTCCCGATAGATGCAGACTGAAATCCTATCGCGAGTGGCGAGTTCCATCTGTTGAGGTTCATATTCTTGCATGAAGCGCTCGCCGAGAGAGTTGAGTAGACGTCCTCCTTCAGCCCTGAAACTTTCGCTGACACTCCCCCTCACTCCGAAAGGCCACCAGCAGTGGGTTGGATGGTACTGGATGAACTCCATATCCACTAATTCGGCTCCCACTCGCAGTGCCAGAGCGATGCCATCACCTCGTTGGCGTTCCGAATTGGACGGCCAGATTCCAGCAGCATCTCCAGTCGCTAAAACGATGGTGCGTGCAGCGATTGAGTAGAAAACACCTTTGCCGATGTCCCAACAAACAGCACCCGCTGCCGATCCGTCCTCCACCAACAGTTTCACGGCCATGACTTCGTCCAGGTGTTTAATGCCCGTGCGAAGGATCTCCCTTCTCAAACCAATCATCATTTCATGACCCGTTTCGTCTCCGCAGAACACACTCCGGGGATAACTGTGTCCACCGAAGTTGCGCACACTGTAGGAGCCGTCGTGATCTCTATTTAACAGGCAACCAAACTCCTCC
>JAUXKG010000036.1 GCA_030624355.1 Acidobacteriota bacterium | reverse complement strand
GCGACGACCTCTTCGAGCTCAGATCGAGTCTCCGGCTCAGATCCGTGGAACGGTACGCGACCTCCAGGGAAATCCTCTTCCTCAGGTGGTCGTCACGGCTACCCTGAAAGAAAGCGACCAGCGCCAGGGGTCGGTCACCGACGAGAACGGAGAATTCATCATTTCCAATTTGAACGCTGGAGTGTACGACCTCCAGCAGGAAAAACCCGGATTTCCAACCCAGTTGATCTCGGGAATCGAGTTGTGGGAAGGAGAAATCCACAACCTGAGTTTGATCCTGGAACTCGCCGATTCCCCTTTGGCGATGCCCCGATTGAGGCCTCGCTCCGAAAAACAGCCTCCCAGCATTCCGGCCAGCCCGACTGAACTCTCAGAGCCGGAGCCCGCTTTTCCGGGGATCCGTCGTCCGTTGCGAACCGCGAAACAGGCTGAACCGGCAGGGGAGGCCCCTTTTCCAGCCCAGGGGCCCGAGTTCCGCCCCTCCGGGTATGCCGGCCGAGACAGCAGGGTAGCCGGGACGAACCCCATGCAGGACTTCATCTCGATTGCCGACCGGTGGCGGCTGGGTCTTCCGGAATGGGACCGCTACAGTCCCTATGTGCAGCATGGGGACTTTCCCTACACAAGAGGGCGACGGCTGGATCCTTACAACCAGAATGTCTGGAAGGGGGATTATCCGATCCTCGGGGATCGTTGGTTCATGGCCTTGACCGGTACCAGCGATACTTTGCTCGAATACAGACAGCTCCCAGTAGTAGGGCCGGCCAGCGCGGCCCAGCCCGGCACACCAGAATTCTTCAGCAAGGGCGATCAGTTTCAACTGCTCGAAAGTCTCATCTTTTCAGCCGATTTCTTTCGCGGTTATACCGCCTTTCAACCCTTCGATATCCGCTTCAAGGTCACCCCCGTTTTCAACGTCAACTATCTGAAAGCACGGGAAACGGGTGTGGTTGACATCGATGTGAGACGAGGTTCCGGTCGAACTGATTCTCATCTGGCACTGCAGGAAGCCTTTGCCGAGATTCGCCTGGCTGAGATCAGCCCCTATTTTGACTTCCTTTCGCTGCGCGCTGGAACCCAGTTCTTCAACAGCGATTTTCGCGGCTTCATTTTCTTCGACAATCAACCGGGAATCCGTCTCTTCGGGAACCTGAAGGCCAACAAGCACGAGTACAATCTCGCCTATTTTCATATGTTGGAGAAGGATACCAACAGTCTGCTAAACACCTTCGATTCGAGGCGACAAGAGGTTTTTGTTGCCAACTACTACATCCAGGACTTCATCCGTCTGGGGTACACCACTCAGTTTAGCCTGCATTTCAACCGCGACAAGCCCAGTTTTCATATAGACCACAATGGTTTTCTTGTGCGTCCCGCGCTGGTGGGCAACGTAGTCCTCAAGAGTGTCAACGCAGTCTACTTGGGCTGGACCGGGGACGGGCACTTCGGGCGCCTGAATATCAACCATGCCTTCTATCAGGTTTTGGGACAGGAACAGCCCAACCAAATTGCCGGAGATGTCTTGGGGCCGAAAGATACCGACATCAATGCTCAGATGGTGGCGCTGGAGCTCTCGGTTGACCGTGACTGGCGTCGCTATCGGGCATCATTTTTCTATGCTTCCGGCGATAGCAATCCAGGTGACAATCGGGCTCGGGGCTTTGACAGCATCGTCGACAACGTGAATTTTGCCGGCGGGGGAATCAGCTTCTGGAATCGGCAGGGAATTCGGCTAACTGGAACAGGCGTGGGCCTGACACAGCGATTCAGCTTCAACCCCAGTCTCCGAAGTGCCAAAGAGAAAGGACAAGCGAATTATGTCAATCCGGGAATGTACCTTTTCAACGTGGGAGTGGACGCCGAGTTAACGCCCAAACTGAGGGCCACCGCCAATCTTAACGTGATGGCCTTTGCCCACACCGAAGTATTGGAGGCGCTTCTGTTTCAATCCGACATCAGTCGTTTCGTGGGGGTGGATTTGGGCCTGGGAGTCCGGTACCGACCCTGGTTGAACAACAACCTGGTCATGTTGGCAGGAGCAGCAACTCTTATACCGGGCGGAGGGCTTCGTGATATCTACACCTCCGAGTCCTTTTTTTCAAGCTTCCTGGAAGTACGGTTGACCTACTGATGAAAACCGGAAAAGCACGGATACTGACCGGCCTGACGGTGGGTGCTCTGCTATTGATCCCGTTGCTGCCGGTCTGGGATGTCAGGGGTGAGGAGGGGCGGCAATCGAACACAGAAAAGCCTTATCGAAGCTGGCAGCAGGTCGACACCAAACCCGATCCACGCGGCAGCCTGTTGTTTCAATCCGAGGAAGTAGCCAGAAGGAAAAGCGCTGGATGTACCCTTTCAAACTGTCATGTGAATGTCGAACCGATGCACGCCGCCCAAACAGTTCGGCTGGGGTGCGTTGACTGCCATGGGGGAAATCACGAGGCCAGCACGGAACAAGAGGCTCACGTATTACCTGGCAACCGGAAACTTTTCAATTCCAGTGCCAATCCCGAGTCGGCCTACACCGCCTGGCTGCAAGAGAGTCCTGAGTTCATACGTTTCGTCAATCCGGGAGACCTGCGCGTCCTGGACCAAACCTGCGGAGTTTCGGGCTGCCATGTAAGGGAATCCTACACGGTACGCAAGAGCATGATGGCCACCGGGGGCATGCTGTGGGGGGCAGCGCTCTACAACAACGGAGCCTATCCCCTGAAAGACACCCACTTCGGAGAGAGCTATGGCATTGACGGCAGGCCACTGCGAATCCAGACCGTCCCTCCGCCCACTCAGGAGGAAATCTTCAGAAAAGGCATGTTAGCCTATCTTGATCCCCTGATACAGTGGGGGGTTTCGCAGCCCGGAAACGTACTGAGGGTATTTGAGCGCGGCGGGCTGCGCATACCGGAGATCGGAATCCCGGATCCCGAGGAGGAACCGGGCCGTCCGGATAAGAATCTCAGCATCCGGGGCTTTGGGACCGGCACCCGCACAGATCCGGTCCTCCTGGGCCTGCAGAAGACGCGACTACTGGACCCGCTGCTCTATCTCCCGGGAACCAACGATCATCCGGGAGACTACCGGGCTAGCGGGTGTACAGCCTGTCATGTGATCTATGCCAACGACCGTTCACCGGTGCATTCCGGCCCCTATGCCAAGTACGGAAACCTGGGACGCTCTGCCAACCCCGATCCCACCCTACCCAAGGACGAATCGGGACACCCGATTCGCCATCGCCTGACTCGCTCCATTCCTTCCAGTCAATGCATGGTGTGTCATATGCATCCGGGAGCCAATATGGAAGCAACCTATTTCGGATTCACCTGGTGGGACAACGAAACCGACGGCGAGCTGATGTATCCTCCCGAGAAGAAAAGCTTGAGCGCCAGAGAGATGGATCTCATCGAGCGACGAAACCCCGAGGGGTCGGCACTTCGCGGGCTCTGGTCTGACCGGGAATTTTTGGCCAATCTGACGGATCTGAATACCAAATTGAAGAACACACAGTTTGCCGATTTTCATGGACACGGATGGGTTTTTCGCGCCGTCTTCAAGCAAGATCGCAAAGGAAATCTTCTGGACCAGGATGGCAACATCGTCTCCCATAGCGATCCGAACAAATTCGAAAAGGCCGTTCATCTAAAAGACATCCACCTGGAGAAGGGAATGCACTGCATTGATTGCCATTTCGAACAGGATGTCCATGGCAACGGCAAGCTCTATAGCGAACCAAGGGCCGCCATTGAGATCGACTGTGTGGACTGTCACGGCACCATCCAATCTCGCGCCACCCTGAAGACCAGCAGCTTCGCCGCCCCTCCGGGTGGGTCCAACTTGCGGTCGCTTCGCACTCCCTGGGGTAAACGGCGCTTTGAGGACCGCCAGGGTCGAATCATCCAACACTCCATGATGGACGAGAATCTGGAGTGGGAGGTAGTTCAGGTCATCGATACCATCACTCCCGAATCCTCTCACTACAGCGAGAAATCCCGGTGGGCCAAGACCCTTCAAAAGGATGGACAGGCCTGGGGCGCGGCGGCTGACGAAGAAGTCCTGGCACACGCGAACTCCAAGATGACCTGCTACGCCTGCCACTCCTCCTGGATGACAAGCTGCTTTGGTTGCCACCTGTCCATGAGTGCCAACAAGATGAAACCGATGCTGCACAACTCAGGCCAGGTCACACGCAACTGGACCTCCTACAATTTTCAGGTGCTGCGCGACGATATTTTCATGCTGGGGATCGACGGCACAGCAACCGGACATCGCATCGCACCTGCTCGCTCCAGCAGTGCCGTGGTTGTCAGCTCGCAGACTGCCAATCGCGAGTGGGTGTACCAGGCACAGCAAACTGTTTCGGCGGAAGGATTAAGCGGTCAGGCCTTTGCAACTCACGTGCCCCACACGGTTCGATCCATCGAGACGAAACAGTGCACCGATTGCCATGTCTCCGATCAGGAGGACAACAACGCCATCATGGCGCAGCTGCTTCTTCTGGGAACCAATTTCGTCAACTTCATGGGGCGCTACGTCTACGTGGCCGAGGGAGAAGAAGGGTTCGAGGCAGTGGTGGTTACCGAACGCAGCGAGCCGCAGGCAGTGATCGGGAGCTCTCTTCACTCTCTCGCCTATCCGAACCACTATCGGAAACACCAGGAGAGAGAGCAACAATTGGAGGAGGCTCACCACCATGACGGCGAAAACATCCTGAGCCTTCAGCTGCGCGGAGAATATCTGTATACGGCAAACGGCCCCGGGGGGATGCGCATCTTCGATGTCGCACAAATCGACCACAAGGGTTTCTCGGAGCGCATCGTGAGTGCGCCGGTATCCCCTCTGGGACAACGTCTCTATGTCAAGAGCGCGTTTGCAACGGCGGTAGCTCTCCCTTCGACTCTGGCAGTGGATCCCGTTCGCAGCCGCAGGCCGGAAAATCAGGAGCAGCCGATCGCCCCGATTTATGGCTACCTCTTTTTCACCGACAAATATGAAGGGCTCATTTCAGTCAATGCCGCCACCCTGCTGGACGGTGATCCCACCAACAATTTTCTGGAGCGGGCGTTGACCTTTAACCCCGATCAATTACTGGACGGGGCAGTCAACCTCACCATCGCCGGGAACTATGTCTATGTGCTTTGCGATCGCGGACTGATCATCTTGGACTTTTCCGAACCGCTGGAGCCCCGGGTGGCGAAGGTCATCGGCGCACCTTTTCTCATCCGGCCCCAGGCCATAGCGATTCAGTTTCGCTATGCCTTCGTGGTTGACGAGGAAGGCCTAAAGGTGATCGACGTGACCCACCCCGAACAGGCTCGCCCCGTTGATGGAGGGAAGTTTGATCTCGAAGGAGGCCGCGACATCTATCTAGCTCGAACCTACGCCTACATCGCTGCCGGTGAAAAAGGACTGGTTATCCTGGACATCGAAAAGGCCGAACAACCCCGACATTTTCTCACTTTTGACGCGGCAGGACAGATGAACGATGTGCATGCCGTTCGACTGGCCATGACCAACAGCGGTCTGTTTGCCTATGTTGCTGACGGCCACAACGGATTAAGAGTCTTGCAACTGACTTCTCCCAGAAAGACAGCCGGTAATTACGGATTCAGCCCGCCGGTGGCTCCCGAACTCATCGCCACCTATCACACACATGGACCGGCCCTCGCTCTTTCCAAGGCCCTGGATCGAGATCGAGCCGTGGACGAAAGTGGGAATCAAGTCTCTGTGTTTGGGCGAAGGGGCTCAAGGCCATTCAATCTCCAGGAGATGCGCCGACTCTATTGGCGCGATGGAAGGATCTACAAGGTCACGGATAGTCCCCAGCAACCGCCGGCACCAGAATAGCCATGCGATCCCTGCGGCCGAGGGAAAACACCTTCATTGCTGCTTGAGCTGCTGACCTGCCTGACGCAGCAGGCTGGCGAATTCTTCCGGGTCATAGCGGGAAGTCGACTGCAGGGACTGGTAAAGCTGGTTGATCAATGCGTCTAGGGATTGATTTTCCCGGCCCATGCTCTCCCGATGGGAATGGTAGAGCGTGTCCAGGGCCAGGGTGGCCTGCTCGGCTGTCCGAAGTCCGGAACTGGAAATCTCAGTTGCCTGGGCAGCCACTGCCCTCATCAAGTTCAGGGTAAATTCCTCATTCAGCAAAACCACCTGAAACTGGGGCAGAAAGCCGTCTGCCCAGACGGCCATCTGGGTGGCGGTAGCTGCCACTTCTTCCCGCTGCAAGGCAGCCTTCTGCAAATGAAGTTCCAACTGTTTTATCAAACCATCCAATCTCTTCCCTTCTGAAGGAGAAACCAACCCGACCAGTTGGCGGAATACCAGGTAGCGAGATGGATTCCAGGTTGGGGTTCCGGCGCGGCCCTGGAAACCCAGGGACTGGCGTGAACTGGGGAGGACGAGATCGTGGTGACAAGTAAAACACTTGAAGTCTGCAAGTTCCGGCCAAGCGCTCCAAGCCTGACCCGACGCCCGGCGAGCCAACTGACGCATCGACTCTCCCAAAGCAACGGTTTGACCAACGCCCCATCGACGGACGCCCTCCCAGCCCTCTTTCTCCCTCCAATGGCGCGGCATCAGAACGCTGAAGGTGTCTAGTTCAAAAATTAGATCGGGATGCCCAGCTGCGATCAGCTCATGATCCACATCCTTCTGTTCATTTCCCAGGTGGCAAGAAAGACAAAGTCGTGTGCGCAACAGCAGATCCTTGGTGTCATACATTCCCAATTCGAGGGACTGTTCGTGAGTCCATTCTCGCAAAGTGTGGGAGCCCAGCCAGGCGGAGGCCGGACCATGGCAGTTTTCACAACTCACTCCATCGGTAAGATCAAAGCTCTTGGCTCGTCGAGCTGAAATCGCATTGAGGGCGTGGCAGTCGAGGCACTGATCAGATTTCTCCGGAGCAAGAGTTCCCAAGTGCCGGGCAATTTCTTGAGAGCGCGGCTCAAGGAGCGTGCGAAAAGCATTAGAGTGGGCATCCTTGCCGGCCCAGGTAGTGTACTCATCTTGCCCAATCCCCTCCCCCGTCTTGGCCCACACGCCACCATGACAATTGCTGGAAGCACAGGACCCGGCACCGGTGAAGGCCCGCTCTTGATTCGACGGACCAGCCTGACCCTCAACTCCTGCCAATTGCAAGAGGCCGGCAAGAGCCAGTGCGGTGATCATGGGGAACTTCGGAAAGACCCCCCGGACCAGATAATTTAGAAGGGTGTGTTCCATTTACGCTGGGTATCCGAATTCAACACCAAAAAATTCGAAGCCGATGAGAACACTTATCATATGCCCGCTAGTCGAAAAGTCAATCTGCGTCCGTTCGACAGTGGCCTACAGGGTTGCCCTCTATTGGCGGCCTGCTGATTTTCTTAATCCGACTGAAGCAGGCCCTGCTTGGGACCCTCCACGGCCTGCTCCGGCACTCATGCTTTTCCCGTGCGTGGCAGGCGAAAAGCAGATATCATAGGCTCACGATCCATCTAACTTTCACGGTCTCCTGGCGGGAAGAATGAACCAGACACACAAGCTGGAAGAGGGTGAAGTTCTTTCACCCGAGGCGCTGCTGGAATTTCCCCTTTTCACGGGCCTGTCCAAGGGATTCTTAAGCAAAAACTCGGGAGCAGTAGTCAGGCGCCACTTCAAGAAGGGTGACATCATCTGTCGCGAGGGAGAATACCGCTACACCGCTTTCTTTATCTTGGAGGGAACGGTTGACGTTTTCATCAACACCCAGATCTCTCACGTCGAAACTCGATCGGAGCGGAAGGGAAGCTGGTTTCGCAAGATGACCAGCTTCCTGCACAGCCGAGAGCCGGATTCTGAGGCGTCTAGTAAACATCAGCAGTACATTCGCATTGATGCCCCTCTCGATTTGAGCTACCACAACCCGATAGCGCAAATGGGTGAAGGAGAGCTGTTTGGAGAGATGAGCTGCCTCAATTTTTATCCTCGTTCAGCAACGGTGCGCGCTGCCGAGGACTGCACGTTGTTCGAAATGCTGCGAAACGTCCTGGACCAGATACTCAAACGCAACAAGGAATTCAAGGCACAACTCACCGACAACTACCGAGAGCGTGCCCTCGACAAACACCTGCACAGTGTATCGATCTTCAAGGACCTTCCTTTCGATTTCATCGACTATCTTCGAAACAGAGTAGAGCTGGTCCGCTTCGATGCAGGTGACTTGATCTGCAAGCAGGGGGATCCAGCCGATGCCTTCTATTTGATCCGCATCGGACATGTGAAGGTCACCAAAACCTATCCCGGGGGAGACATCACACTGGCCTACTTGGGCAGGGGGGAGTACTTTGGGGAGATTGGGCTGTTGCGGGGCGAGAATCGAATGGCCACCTGCAGTGCCGCAGATTCCATGGAGGCGGTACGCATTGCCAAAGAGGATTTCGATCTGATTTTGAAGCGCTTCCCCGAGATTCGCCAGGAACTGGAGAAAGTCGTACAGTCGCGGGAACAGTCGGGCGCTCAGACAGTCCAGACCCAGCAAATGGTTCCTTTAGATGATTTTCTGACCCAGGGGTTGATGGAAGCGCAAAACCTGCTGATATTGAATCTCAACAAATGTACGCGCTGCGATGAGTGCGTCAGGGCTTGCGCAGACGCCCATGACGGAGTCACCCGTCTGATCCGTGAAGGTTTGCGTTTTGACAAGTATCTGGTGGCCACTTCATGCCGTCAATGCCGTGACCCGCTGTGCATGATTGGTTGCCCCGTGGGCTCCATTACCCGCAACGATTCTTTGGAGATCCTCATTGAGGACTGGTGCATAGGTTGTGGACTGTGCGTCAACCAGTGTCCCTACGACAACATCAATCTACATGAGTTTGAGGTTTGGGAAACAGATCCCGAAAATGGCCAAAAGGCAAAGGTGAAGCACAAGAAGGCAACGGTCTGCGACCTGTGCTGCGACCACACAGAACCGGCCTGCGTCTATGCATGCCCACACAACGCGGCTCAGCGTGTGGACCCCAGAGACTTCTTCGAACTAGGACCCGAAGGGTCACTCCGAGACAGTAGTTCCGCATGAACATTAGTCGAAATGATGCTCCTTGGCTCGTCGCGATCGCGATCGGCTTTGTCATCGCCGTCATCTGTTACATTCCCTATATCCGCTCTTCCCCTTACGGCCCTTCGGGGGGCAGTTGGCCGGGCTTGATCTATGCCTTTGTGGGAACTGGGATGATGCTGTTTGTAATGTTGCTGTCAGTCAGAAAGAAGGTGCCCACATTGCGTGTCGGATCGATGTATACCTGGATGCAAGGCCACGTCTGGTTAGGCTTGCTTAGTTATCCCTTGATTCTATTCCATGCCGGTTTTTCGCTTGGGGGGCTGCTCACCACCACCCTGATAGTTCTCTTCTCGCTGATCACGCTGAGTGGCATTCTGGGGCTCATCCTCCAGCACTTTATTCCCAGAATGATGACGGAACGTCTTCCCATGGAAACTATCTACGAGCAAATTGACCATGTGTCGAACCAGATTCGCCGGGAAGCGGAGGTAATCGTTGAATCACTTGAGCCGGAGACAACCGAAAATCCGGCAAACGCCGACGAGGTGGCCGCTTACCAGAGACTTCAACAATTCTATCTCCAGGAAGTAAAGCCCTTCTTGCACGATCAGAAATCGCTGTTGTCGAGCAGGCGGATGACCCAGGGAATGTTCGACCAGATGAGAAAGATGGTGCCGGAGCATTTTCTACCCGCCTGCGATGACTTGCAGCGTATGGTGGAAGAGCGTCACCAGATGGCCCATCAGGTTCGACTGCACCATTGGCTACACGGGTGGCTCTATGTCCATGTGCCGCTTTCAGTCGTTCTTCTGTTTTTGGTAGCAGTGCATGCCTTTGTCGCGATTCGTTATATCTGAGCCAAACCTTTACAATCCAGCCATTGCAGGACGCACCTTATACTTGTAGCCGGACGGGGTTTAAGTGAAGAGAAGAGAACAGTCTCCAGAACATAGCATCACGAAAAGAGGCAAAAAGAAAACCAGTCGCCTGATCGCCGAGCGGATAGACATCGACTATTTCAAACGCCTTCATCCGTTTCGGAAGCGCAAAAGACTGCTTTCGGTCGGGGCTCTCGCGCTGGCGGCTGCAGCCTTGTTGATCTACGCTCTGACCGGTGACTCGAGTCTTTACTCCGGTGGGCCTCTATCGGCTCCCCATGCATTCCTTGAAGACAACTGCCGGATGTGCCACCCGGGAGCCGAATTCGGCTCCTTCTGGCTGTCGACAACCGACCAGGCCTGCGAGCAATGCCACACCGGACCCACCCACCATACTAATCAGATATTTCAAGATCAGATCGGGGCGCAGCCGCCTTGCTCAGACTGTCACAGTGAGCATCGAGGTCGCCAACTTCAACTGAGCCAGGTCAGCGACGTCAATTGCATCCAATGCCATGAATCTCTTCACTTTGATTCAACCCTCACCCCGCCGGCTTCCTCCAGCAGCGATTCGGATAAGAAAACTTCTGTCTTCCAGAGACCGGCCGCCGGTTACGCATCATCGATTACCTCCTTCGAGAGGGACCATCCTGAATTCCGGCTGCTGAGTGAGCGTCGAACGGATCCGGCTCAGA
The DNA here is from genome assembly GCA_030624355.1 of Acidobacteriota bacterium. GTDB lineage: Bacteria > Acidobacteriota > UBA6911 > RPQK01 > JADFOI01 > JAUXKG01. The sequence goes on along the minus strand of JAUXKG010000036.1, from coordinate 1,385 downwards.
TCAAACTGAACCACGAAATTCATTTACGGGCCGGCTTGACAGGGCCTCAGGGTGTAGTCCAATTGCAGTGCAAGGATTGTCATGTGTGGGATAGTCGAGGTTCCTACATGTTGCCGGTCGGTTACGAAGCTCACTGTCAGTCGTGCCATCCGCTGGCCTTTGATGAGCGAATTCTGGAAGAGGCTCCGCACGAAGATCCCGAGGTTGTCGAGGCCTTTGTTCGTACCCTCTTTTTTGAATACGCCGGAGATCGACCCAACGAGCTGCGTCGGCCCCAGACACCTCATCCTGCCCGACAACTTTCAAGCCTGAAAAAGCTGGTGGAAGAGGCCCCCCAGGACCTGCCAGGCTGGCTCCAGAAAGAGGTGGATTCTGCTCTCGCACTCTTGTTTGAGGAAAAGTGCCAAGAATGCCACCAGATGACGGGCCTGGAAGCACCGATTCCAACCGTGCCGTCTCCGGCGATCCCCGCCATCTGGTTCTCCCACAGTCGCTTTCAACATGACGCTCACCGGATGCTGAACTGTCTTTCCTGTCATCCCCAGGTGTCACGAAGCACCCAGACACAGGAGGTGTTGATTCCCGGTCGCGACCTTTGCCTGCAGTGTCACAATGCTTCAGTGGGTGCCCCGGCTGCCTGTGCGACTTGTCACCGCTACCACGATCCCTTTCTGGAAGAACAGGGCCCTGGCGTGCTGACGCTGGAGGAAGTCATCGGCGAATGAGCGGGTTTTTGTTTCCCTGCTTCTCTCCCCAATCACACCAGAGGCTTCGTCGGCTCCTCAGATCGCGCCAGGTAGGCCAGGTATTCTCCTCTGAGTTCCTGACACAGCTGCTCCTGGTAGGCACGTGAGTGGGACGGAGCCACAGCGATGACTGGATAACAGGTGCTGAGCCACTGCTGAAAAGTGGGCGGTCTCTTGTCTTCCCGGCTGGCGAAAAGCGCAAGCGGCAGAAATTGAGCTAGCAGGGCCGAGTTCTGAAAACCCGATTGAAGGCCCCTGCAGAAACTCTGCACCCAACCTTTCGCCCAGTCGGCCACAGAAAACAGATTCAATTTTCTTCCCCGGGTTGCCTCTTTCATGATTGTTGCTCCTGTATCGTTTTTCAAAGCCCTTCTCTCAGATATGCGAAAAAGGCCGCGCTGAGAGCTCACGAAACAGATCTTTTTCGGGGGTGCCAAGGGGAGAGAATCAGGCTCTAACCCGGATTTCTCACACTGTCTCGTAGCGAGGAGTCTCAGGCGCCGCCCTGACAAGGCCTGCGACCGAGGCCAGCGCAGACGTACCAATAGGTACGTTCAGTGCCTCGTTTCATAGATATGGTACCGTTCGCTGATGGGGCTTGCGAGGCGAGATCAAGGAGCAAGGAGAAGGCGATGCAGG
>JAUXKG010000162.1 GCA_030624355.1 Acidobacteriota bacterium | reverse complement strand
GAACCGGTGTACTCAGGTGGCCAACCACGGATTTGTTACGAGCGTGGGCCAGGTTGGTGACGATGCCAATCCATTCGGCCGGCATCCATACGTTGACCTTGATGGCATCCACCCCTCGGTCCAGCAGCTCTGTCGTATAGGTGTGCACTTCCTCGGCTGAGTGCATAATGATCCGCTGTCCCCCCGCTTGCCCGGTGGAACCGGCGGGACTCGGCCCCCGGAGGGCCTGTCCGGTGACAAATAAGCGGGGCCCCTGGAGCTTTTTTTCACGAATCACGTCCCTTTGGCCGAGCACCCACTCTGTTTCGTTTCCCAGGTCAAATACCGATGTCACTCCATGATAGAGGAACAGTTCCGGCATCCAGGCTCTGTAATGCACGTGGCTGTCTATCAACCCAGGCAAAATCCACTTTCCCCGCCCATCCGTGACGCTGGCATTGGGGGGACTGGGTCGCTCACCTGAGTCAACGATCGCTTCAATTCGGCCCTCCACCAGAAAAATGTCGACGTTCTCTCGAATGGGTGCTCCCGTCCCGTCCAGCAAGTTTCCACCGGAGAGAATGGTGACGGTCTGACTGTTGAGGACAGGTTCGATCCCAGGTGGGGATGAACAAAAGGTTAACAGAGCTAATGAAAAGACGGCGTTTTGTGCCAGACGCCTGTTCAATAACTTCTGAGTTTGGTGTAAGCAGCTTTTCTGGACTTCTTCTGTGCACATTTTTTCAACTTTTGAAATAGTATTTCCGATTTGGGCTTAATATTTTATAGTTGTCAAGTGATGTCAATAGATTTTGGGACGTGGTCCCAGCTTACAGTGAGAAAGGGGTCCAAAGTGAAACCGAGAACCAACAGAAAGGCGAACATTCCAGACCCAGCGATTTTTGCAAGTATCGCCCTGAGTCTGCTAACACTCGTTTATGGGTTGGGAAATCCGGCTGAGCCCGCTCCACCTGACAGCATACTGATCAGGGGCGCCACACTGATCGATGGAACCGGAGCTGCAGCAACGCCCAACTCGGCCATCCTCATTGAGAAAAACAAGATTGTGGCGGTGGGTCCAGCAGACGAGCTAAAAGCTCCGGCTGGTACCGAGGTCGTTGATGCCACCGGAAAATTCATCATACCGGGCCTGATTGATGCCCACGTGCACTATCGCGAGTGGCTGGGAGAAGTGTTTCTGGCCCATGGTGTGACTTCAGTGATAGACCTGGGCAACCTCACAGAGTGGGTAATAGCGGTACGGGATGCCATAAACAAAGGAAAGATGCGAGGTCCCCGAATATTTACTTCAGGCAACTTTTTGGACGGAGGGGATAAGACAGAAGCCTTCACAAACTTTGTTACCAGGGTGAAACGCTCCGGGCGTCATAAGACTTTTGTAAAGACGGTGGAAGAGGCACAGCAAGCCGCCAGGGAATTGATTGCACAGGGCGTGGATACGATTAAGGTTTACCAGCATCTCACCCCCGAGCAACTTCGGGCGATCATCCAGGAAGCGAGAAAGCACAATCTGGCGGTGGTGGGTCACAGTGACACTGTACAGGAGTCGGTCAGGCAGGGGATCAACGGGATCACACATTTGTGGGGAGTCTCGGCGAGCACACTTCCACCCGAAAAACATGCCGCTTACCTGAAAGGTGAGCTCGCCTCCCCTTACGCCCACATGGATCCTGTCCGGGTCGACGAGTTAATCGCCATGCTGGTCCGAAACAATGTTTATATTAACCCACTGCTTGAGCATGAGCACAAAGCCTTTACGGGTTGGGCGGAACGTCATGAACAGGAAGATCATCTCTTCCTGCAAAGACCGGAGCTGGCCTATATTCCGGTGAATGCCAGGCTGGGAATGCTTTCCATGTACTACCGAGTGCGCAATTACGCGCGCCGATTAGGCGAAAATTTTCCCCGCCTGGAAACTTTGTCTGCCGCGGATCGAGAGGAGTTCCAAAAGGGCTACCAGATAGCCCAGGAGTTCACACGCAAGTTTGTGGCCCGAGGCGGAAAGCTTTTCTTAGGAACCGATACCGGTGGGGGAGCCAAGGAGATTCCCGGACTGGCTGTGCCCCAGGAAATGGAAGTGCTGGCGGAGACGGGGCTTTCACCAGCCCAAATTCTGGAGGCAGCGACGAAAAACAATGCCCAGCTCTTTCGTATTGCGGACAAGGTCGGCACCCTTGAACCAGGGAAACTGGCTGACCTCATCATCCTGAGTGCTGACCCTCTGGCTGACATCAGCAACGTTAGAAAGATAGACAAGGTGATGAAGGACGGTCAATGGGTGGATACATCCTATCACCCCGATTACTCGATTCCCATACCGGATCCGACACGGATGCACCTTGAATCGAGCTCCTATTATCCGGTTCCGGTGATTCATGAACTGAAACCTCCGGTTACCGTTGAGGGAAGCCTCGAAGATGTGACCATTACCATTTACGGAACCAGCTTTATGCGGGGATCCGAGGTGAGATTCAACGGTATTGGAATCGAAAGCCGTTTTGTCGATAATAAGCGCCTGGAAGCGGTCATTCCTGCCAGCTTGTTTTCCAGGGTGGGCACCTTTCCCGTTGAAGTTGTCAATCCACCACCTGGTGGTGGAGTCAGTGAGTGGTACGGATTCATTGTGAAGTACCGGTAGTTGCCGGGTTAGAGGTTAAATTATGCGACTCACAAACAAACAGCGGTCTTGGGGCGCCTTTTGGCTGTTGGCCTGCGGGCTGGGGGCCTCTTGCTCACCCCAACTTGGACCAAAAGACGGGGCGGACCTTCCGCCCAACGACTTGGATCGGATGAAAGTAGGGGAGCTTGCCCCCGATTTCACACTGCAAGACGTAGAGGGTAAAGCGATCACCCTGTCCAGCTTTCGTGGAAAACAATTCGTGGTTCTGTCCTTCTATCGGGGGCACTGGTGAATGTGGTGCAACGAGCAGCTCGGGGAGCTGCAAGGGTTGCTTAGCCAAGAAGATCCAGCGGAAGGGGTGTTGTTGGCGGTCAGCACTGATTCTCACCAAGACTCGAGGAGGATGATTCAGCAGGTAGAAGTAACCTATGGTCTCCATCTTACTTTTCCCCTGCTGGCAGATACCGACCACAGAGTGATTGATCGTTACGGCTTGCTCAACATGGGAACCGCACCGGGACCCAGTACTCGTAAATTCCCTACACCTGCCACCTACATCATAGACAAAAATGGAGTCATTCAATGGCGAATGGTGGAAGAGAACTGGAAGGTTCGTCCCACCAACGAACTGATCCTGGCCGCTGTGGAGAGGCTAAAACAAGGGGAAGGTTCCTTGGATGTCACGCTCAACTCAGTCTCTGCCATGACCAATCTGGCTGATACTGCCCCATTCCCAGCGGCTATCGATTACGGCACAGTGGAGGACATGACTCTAGTGCCGGCGGGTTCGTTCAAGATGGGAACACCAGGGCGTCCTGGGGGCGATAGTCCAGTGCACGAAGTGGAACTGGATGCCTATTACATCGACAGGTACGAAGTGACCCACCACGAATACAGCGAGTTTCTGGAGCAGATCAAAAAGAATGATCACAACCGTTGTTTTGCTCTGGAAGTGGACGACAAAGATCACACACCAAAATACTGGGATGACTCTCAGTACAATCGCGATGACTTTCCGGTGGTTGGAGTCGATTGGTTCGATGCCTATGCTTACTGCGCATGGGAGGGAAAAGCTCTCCCCACAGAGGCACAATGGGAGAGGGCAGCACGCTCAGGCCTGGAGGGTCGAGGCTTCCCCTGGGGAAGTGAGGTAGATGAGAGCCAAGCTAATCTGAATGCCGGAGCCGGAGAAGCAGCGACGGTTCTGAGGGATCTGGGCCAAGCCGACCCCGATCAAGAACTGCAAGATCGAGGTCCCAAGTCGGTGGGCAGCTACGAGCCCAACGGTCTTGGCCTTTACGACATTCATGGCAACGCGGAAGAATGGTGTTGGGATTGGTACGATCAAGATTACTACCGGAAATCGGCAGCCAAAAACCCCTCTGGACCAGATTCCGGAGTGGTCAAAGTGGTCCGGGGTGGTGCCTGGCACCACGCCAAAGGCCGCTTTGCCACCCGATACACCCACCCACCCGGCAGGCGCACCCTCTTCTTAGGATTCCGTTGTGTGAGACCGGACTTGGAGGACTAGAAGCCCGAAGAGCGAAAAGAATCGAAATGGTCGGTTGCATCAGTGACCTAAACGTTCTGATGGAAAAAATCTTATGAAAGAAAAGGAAGGGCCCGAAAACAAGAAGACTTCCACAAATAAAGTCATGAGCATGCAGGAAGCCGTTCGTAAATTCCTTCACAATGGCAATTGCATTGCCTGTGAAGGCTTCACCCATCTCCTTCCCTTCGCTGCGGGCCATGAAATCATTCGACAAAGGAAAACCGGGCTGACCGCGTGCCGCCTCACCCCCGATTTAATCTATGATCAGATGATTGCCGGTGGCTGTATTCAAAAGCTGATTTTCAGTTGGGCTGGAAACCCCGGCGTAGGGAGCCTGCACGCCTTTCGTCGGGCAGTGGAAAAGCAAACACCTCACCCGATTGAGCTGGAGGAATATTCCCACTTCGGCATGATCATGAGACTCATGGCCGGCGCTTCCAAGCTCAGTTTTATGCCCCTTCGCAACTATGAGGGCTCGCAACTCCCGGCGGTAAATCCAAGAATTAAAAAGATCACCTGCCCTTATACCGGTGAAAACTATTTCACGGTGCCTGCTCTGAACCCAGATGTCGCAATCATTCACGCCCAACGCGCCGACCCTCAAGGGAATACTCAAGTATGGGGCTTATTGGGAGTCCAAAAGGAGGCCGCCTTCGCCTCTAAACGAGTCATTGTGGCTGTGGAAGAGGTTGTTGCACCAGAAGTGATCCGGGCCGATCCTAACCGAACGTTGATTCCAGGGTTTATCGTTGACGCAGTGGTACACGAACCGTTCGGCGCCCATCCTTCATACGTCCAAGGGTCTTATGACCGCGACAACTACTTCTACAGGGAGTGGGATGAGATCTCTAGAGATCCGCATCGGCTGCAAGACTATTTACAGGAAATGGTCTACGAGACCCCGGACCGATCCGCATACTTGAAAAAGTTAGGTGCCCAACGGGTGAAAAGGCTGCAGGCTTCTGTCTCACTTTCAGCGCAGGTGCCCTATTAACACCGTCTGATATCTAACTATGGAGAATGGAACGACCTATTCAAAGCAGGAATTAATGATCGCACGTGCTGCAAGAGAGCTCAGCAATGGGGACATTGTTTTTGTCGGAATTGGTCTCCCCAACATGGCAGCCAATCTTGCCAGGCAGCTGCATGCCCCAGAAGCTAAACTTATTTACGAGTCGGGGGTCGACGGAGCAGTGCCGGAAACATGGCCCGAATCCATCGGAGATCCCTGCTTAGTGGTCAATTCTTTGGCAGTGCATTGTATGTCCGACTTGTTTTTGTTCTATCTGCAGGGTGATCGCATTGACGTGGGATTTCTGGGGGCTGCCCAGATCGATCGGTATGGAAACATTAACACAACGGTAATACAGGATTATTGGCATCCGAAAGTCCGCCTGCCAGGAAGCGGAGGTGCGTGCGAGATCGCCTTGTTAACCAAGAAAGTAGTGGTCATCATGCCCCAATCAGCTCGCCATTTTCCCAAGAAAATCGATTTCGTCACCAGCCCGGGACACAAAGCTCCTGGCAAAGGCTGGGTGAGGGGTTCGATCTACGGTAAAGGTCCTATGACAGTGGTGACCAATAAGGCAGTTTTCGGTTTCGACAAAGACAGCGGCGAAATGGAAGTCCTTTCCTTGCATCCCGGTGTTCCACTGTCCGAATTGCGACAGAACATGGGTTGGGAACCACGGCTGTCAACTCAACTTCCCACCACCCCTCCACCTAGCGAGTCCGAACTGGGCATAATACGGCAACAGATGAAGTTGGAAGAGAAAAGAAAGGTGGGTTGAAGTGCTACAGATACGATCACTTAACCCGAATCCAACCTCTAAAGAGCGAACTGGTTTGCCGCACCCGACAGTGTTTGTCATCAACCAAAGTGGGAAAGTCCGTAGGTAGGATTGGGACAAACGGGCACCCACACATGATCACGGAAAGGGCACAATGGCTGAGCTGACCGCACCACCGGCAAAGCTAAAGGCATGACAAAGTTAAAGAGAGTACTCACGGATTTTGGTCCGGGGCTCTTGCTGGCTGCCACGGGTATAGGTGTTGGGGACATGGTATCGGCAACCATCGCGGGTGCAGAGTACGGTCTGACTCTGGTCTGGGCACTTGCT
>JAUXKG010000196.1 GCA_030624355.1 Acidobacteriota bacterium | reverse complement strand
CTTCGTATCCTGCTAGGCGAAATGGCTGAAAGCCTTCTTTTGGACGGGCAGCGAGTGGTTCCGGCGGGATTACAGCAGGCCGGATACTCTTTTCACTACTCTGATTTAGAGTCTTCCCTGCAGGACCTTATGCATTAAGCTGTCGGAGAAGACAGGAGGAAACTATGAGACGGTATTTGACAATGCTTGTTCTGGTGGGCGTTTCCGTAGGTGTTTGTGCCGCTCAAGTGAGCCGGGGAACAGCCGAGGTGGAAATCAACGGAAAGAAGATCGTTATCGAGTACGGACGACCCGAGCTGCAAGGGAGGGACATGCTGGGGAAGGCAACCGTGGGAATGGTTTGGCGTATGGGAGCCGATGACGCGACCAGTCTGATGAGTGAAGGCGATCTGAATTTTGGAAACACGCGGGTGAAACAAGGGCGTTATTCACTGTTTGCCAAGAAGTCGGGTGCCGATCAATGGGAGCTGATCTTCAACTCCGAGTCCAAGATTCGGGGGACCGGACGCAAGTCTGAAAAAGATCTGCTTTCCATTCCACTGGAGAGTAGCCGGGGCCAGTCGAGTACAGAGAAATTCACCATCGTGCTGAAGTCGACGGGCCAAGATTCAGGTGCGTTTTCAATGGTTTGGGGGACGATGGAGTTGAGTGCCGGCTTCACGGTTCAGTGAGGGCTTGGAGTTCGACTTCCAGATGTAGCGTCTGATTGGAAACCACCTCCAAATCAGTCTGAAAGGTCCTGAAACGGGGATGTTCGATCCTCAGAACGTGTTTCCCGTCCAGAATAGTGTAGCGGTCTCTCTGGGTCGCGAAGTCACCGGCGCTGCCGATCAACTTGTCATCAATATAGACTCGCGCCCGGGCGGGACGAACGTCGAAGATCAAGTCGGCAGCGTTAGCTTGGATAATCTCGCTTCTCGCCGGCTGGATGATCAGTGGATAGATTCGTTGTCGAGGTCTGGATCCAAAAACGTTGACCGTGTGACAGATCGGCGGAGGGTAGGCTGGTTGAGAGCGATAATGGGGCTGAAAATAGAGGTCGGGCCGAAAAAAGAACAGGGTGCGAGAGGGCAAGAAGAAATGGCCCTGTCGAGTCGGAGTTATGAAGTGTCCCGCCTCGGCCAGATCCGACAGGACGAGAAGGGACAAAAGAGATAAGATGATTCTGTAGCCCGATTTCATCTAAAGGCGCTCTTGTCTCCTATAGATGAAGGTCTCTGCAAAAGGTTCACCAGTCTGATTGTTTTGTTGGATGAAGAGGAATGCTTCTGAGCGCGCTTGAGGAGGTAAGCGGAGCGGCCAGGACGTGGATGTGAGATTGAGGCCATAATTTGTGCTGCCGGTTGGCCCTTTTAATGGGTTGTGCTAATCTTGGTGGAACTTCGTCACATTAGGGGCTGTGGCCCGAAGGAGGTGAGCATGAAGATGCTCAGATGTTTTGTTTTTCTAATCCCGACCGTTTTCCTTGCAGTGGCCTGCTCCGCAGAGCCTGAAGTGGTCTTTGAGCCGGAGGTTGTGCCACTCCCAGCCGATCCGAATGACTACGCTCCATTGCCCACCTACGAGGCCATGGCCATCCCGGAAGATAATCCGATGACTCCGGAAAAGGTAGCTCTGGGCAAACAACTGTTCTTCGATAAGCGAATGAGTGGTGATGGTCAGCTCTCTTGTTATTCCTGTCATGTTTGTGAATCGGGCTTGACGGATGGGAGACCAACGGCTGTAGGAGCTTTTGAAAAGCAACTGACGCGCAGCTCTCCGACCCTCTGGAACATCGGTTACCATTCAGAGTTTTACTGGGATGGACGGGCCAAGACGCTGGAGGCTCAAGCCCTGGCTGCCTGGAAGGGTGGCAATATGGGAGCTAATCCTGACGAGGTGGTGACTCAGCTAAACACGATCAGCGGTTACAGTAGTCAGTTTCAAGGAGTCTTTAACGAAGAAGCGACACCGGACAATGTGTCCAAGGGCCTGGCTGCTTATATGCGAACCATAGTGAGCCACGAGACCCCATGGGATGGTTGGCAAGCCGGGGATGAGGATGCGGTCAGTGAGGCTGCCAAACGTGGTTACGAAGTTTTCACTAAAGCCGAATGCAACAATTGCCATGATGGGGTGCTTCTCACTGATCTTCAATATCACAATGTGGGGGTCGGAATGGAAGCCGAGGAGCCCGATGTAGGACGCTTTAAGGTCACTCAGGAAGAGTCGGATACGGGTGCCTTCAAAACACCCACGCTTCGCGATATTGGCCAGTCAGCTCCCTATTTTCATAACGGCAGCGCGGCCACCTTGGAGGAAGCAGTCGATTTCATGCTGAGCGGTGGTCAGGACAACGCTTTCCTGGACCGGGAGAATCTCAAGAAAGTCAGCCTGACGGCAGCCGAGAAGGAAGATTTGCTCGAATTTCTGAGGTCACTTGACCAGCCCTGTAGTTTGAGTGAACCGGCCCTTCCCCCAGGGCCTGGAGAGTGATCTCGGCCGACGATTTTCAACTGACCGGCACAGTTTTGTACATTGCTACAATCTCTCGTGAGTCCCGGCGAACTTTCTTTATGAGTTCAGGGGGGCTCAAGGGGCGTGCATGTGATGCAAAGCTCAGGACCAGGCGCGATGGATACTCCAGCGTCTCGCTGTAAAGGGTCAGAATTACCCCCTTTTTTTCCGCTTTTTTGGCTGAGGATCCCCACTGTTCTTTGATCCAGGGGGCCACTGTTGAGTCAAAATAGATCTTGATCTCGTGTCGTCCCATGGATTTCAAGAAGTCCTCTTTGTACTTGTTTACGTCGAGGTCCTCTGGGGTGGGGAAGTCGGCCTTGAGAAGTTTAAGGGAGAGAATGCGTTCGAATTTGAAGGTGCGTAAATCCTTTCGCATTTCACAATAACCAGTCAGATTCCAGTAACCCAGATATTTCATCAGAAAATACGGGCGAATCACGCGTTCGGTGGTAGTGTCCCTCATCAGGGAATAGTACTCGATCTTCAGCTTTCTTTTCTCTTCAATAGCCTGGCGTAGGAGGGCGAAATATTCGGAAACGGGACGTGAAGGTCTCTCCAGAATGATGCGATCCTCCAGACGCCCTGCCGGGTCGAGGGAACTGGTAATAGCCTTTTCAATCTTCTTCCTGAGCGATTCGACCGTTTTAGGGTCCACTTCCGGGTCCAGCAGCTGCAAGGAGGTTAGCAGTGCCATGATTTCGGGTCGAGTGAAGCGCAGTGGGCGGTTCAACATCTGGTCATACTCAACGTAGACCCGGTCGTCCTCAACGTAGATATCCACATAATCATCGGGGCGGAAAGGAGGCTTTCCAATAAGCAGCATGAAATCCAGTTCCTACATCAGCTGCTTGGGACGCATATCCACGCGTTCAGCGAGACTTTCCACCGAGACTCCCTGGTTCTGCGACACATAGCTCATGATGAAGAGGATGCGGTTGATCCGTTCGGTAATGTTCATAGCAGTCCCTGAAGCATCTCACGGATTTCGTCACGAATTTCAGGTGGGTCAAGTACCTGCACGTCAGTTCTGTGGGACAGAATCCAAGGGATCAAGCTCAATCGGTTTGTCACTCTGAGCTCAAAGAGCTCTTTTGGTTGCCGCTTTGCCGTTGTTAATTGTGGCAGAAGCTCAGGTAGACGGTGAGGAGATACGCGTATGGTGACGGTAATCGGCTCATGAAGATCCAGTTCCCAAGGCTGTTGGTCCTGGTAGCCTTTCAGAGAGAATGTTTGTGGAATATCATAGTCTGGAGTTCCGGGACGCCGCGCGTTGATTTCCAGATTCTTGATGCGTGTGAGTACGAAGGAACGCAGATCCTCACGGAGGTGGTCCCACCCTACCAGAGTCCAACTGCCGCGGCGAAAGATCAGGCCGTAAGGGTTGACCTTACGTCGGGTGGTTTCTCCTGTTGAAAAAGCGTGGTACACGACATCGATGGTTTTTCTTCGGTCCAGAGCGTCCTGGATTCGGTTGACCCAGGTAGAGCGAGGGTTCGATTTCCGGCCACCGGCGTAAGTGATGGTGATCCCAGGAGGAGGAGGGCTGATCTGATGATTGGAGCTGGTGATTTTGTGCAGCGCACTCTCCAGTTGATCGCGATAGGGAAAACTCTCGTTTTCCAGAACAGCACTGGCGGAAAGCATCAACAGGGAAGATTCCTGGGCCGAAAACTCGATCTCCGGAAGGAAGAGTTTTTCCTCCTCGATGATATAGCCTTCCTTTTTGGCTCCAGCTCCACTGTGATAGTCAATCGGAATACCCAAGGAAATCAGCTCGGCTTTGTCGCGTTCAAATTTCCTCTGGTTGGATTCCTCAACACCTCGAGCATAGTCATCGGGAAAATGATTCTTGATCTCCTGCCACGAAATTGGTTCGTGGGCGTTCAGCAGATAGGTGATTAGATCAAGTAGACGCTCAGTCCGGTTCATTAATTGACTGTAGTTTAGAAAACCAACTATAAGTGGTCAACTATAGCTTTGGATCATTCATGGACACTTGGGACTTGTTGACCGAAATTGGAAGTATCAAAAGAAGGAGTATGAACAAGTGACGTTCATTATCTGCGAGCCCTGCATCGGAACCAAAGACACCGCCTGTGTAGACGCCTGTCCGGTCGATTGTATTCATCCCCGCGCGGATGAGCCCGATTTTGATCCTGAAACACAGTTGTATATTGACCCCGAAGAATGTATTGACTGCGGTGCCTGTGTGCCGGAGTGTCCGGTTGAGGCGATCTTCCCGGAGGATGAAGTTCCGGAACAATGGTCGAGGTACGTGGACATCAACTACAAATGGTACGAGAAAGGGTAGTTACGGCTGACAACTGACCGCCTGATCAATGTCGATTGACGATTGTCGAGTGACTGGGTTTACAACTACTCCCCTCCGAATCTGTGTCAATCCGTGTTGGTTAATCCGTGCGATCCGTGATTCACTTTTTCCACTGCTTTTCCTCAGCCCCCGTCTCGGTCGATTTCATTGACATCCTGTGAAAAACTGGTACCCACCCCTTCGGATTAACACGGACAGCCCCCTGTCCATGTCCAAAGAGTGTGAAAAAGATGTGAAAAATGTGTGCATCGAAATTCATGTAATTCATTGAAAAATCAGCATTTAAAGCTTGATACAGGATCGATTTCATATACAATAGTAATGTTCCCGAGAGACAGACGCGTGAGAGGGGTGCCAAGTAGGGAAGCTTGGGAGTTCGCCGGGATTCCACCCTTCATTCCAGCAGCGACTGCCGCTCGGGAACATCCCACCGATGAGATACGGATTGACAGACACGGATTCACACTGATTAACAAACACTGATTTACACGGATTAAGAAAGGAATCTTTTTTTCATTCGACACTCGTCAATCGACAGTGGTCAGGGGTCAGCCCGTCTCCCCCCGCACCAGGTCCTCCAGGCTTTCGCGCTGGCGAACAATCTGAAACTGGTCTTCCTCCACCATGATCTCAGCCACGCGAGGCCGGGAATTGTAATTGGAGGAGGCCACAAAACCGTAGGCT
>JAUXKG010000272.1 GCA_030624355.1 Acidobacteriota bacterium | reverse complement strand
CCATTTCGTGATATTCCTGCAGGCTTCTGACGCTGATCTCCTCCCTTTGCAGGGCACGAACGGCGCTGACCGCGGCAGCCGCTGCCGAGAGTGTAGTGATGCATGGCGTCCCATACTGCATACAAGCCCTGCGAATCGCCTTCTCATCGAAGAACGATTCTCGTCCTAGTGGAGTGTTGACCACCAGATCGATCCTCTGACTCTTGATCAGATCCACAACATTAGGGCGACCTTCGTTGACCTTGTACACGGTTTCTGCTCCCAAACCCGCCCCGCGTAGTATCTCGGCGGTCCCCCGAGTCGCCACAACTTCAAAACCCAACTCCTGAAAGTCTCGAGCGATGTTCGCCACGAAACGCTTGTCTCTCTCATTCACACTGATAAAGACCACACCTGCCTTGGGGAGATTGGTTCCTGCACTGATTTGGGCCTTCGCGTAGGCTTCACCGAAGCTGTCAGATACTCCCATCACTTCACCTGTCGATCTCATTTCAGGTCCTAGAATCGTGTCTACTCCCGGAAACTTGTTGAACGGAAACACGGGGGTCTTAATGAAGCAGTAGCGAACCTGTAGGTCACTGCTTAAACCCAACTCATCCAGTTTCTTCCCCACCATGAGCAACGCCGCCACCTTGGCCAGAGAGACGCCGGTCGCCTTACTGACGAAGGGAACAGTCCGGCTGGCTCGCGGATTGACCTCCAGAACGTACACCTGGTCTTCCACCACCCCAAACTGGACATTCATCAATCCCACCACCTCCAAGGCTGTTCCCAGCCGGCGGGTATAGTCGCGCATGGTTTCCAGGTGTTCTTCCTCGATTACGATAGGGGGCAAAACTGACGTACTGTCACCGGAGTGAATACCGGCCTCCTCAATGTGCTCCATGATTCCACCAATAACAACCTGACTCCCATCCGCTAACGCATCGACGTCGTACTCGCGTGCGTCTTCCAAAAACTGATCAATCAGAACCGGGTGTTCCGGGGAGACATCCACTGCGGAGCTTACATATTTCCCCAGAGCCTGCTCGTCGTAGATAATTGCCATCGCCCTCCCCCCCAATACGTATGAGGGGCGAACCAGGACCGGATATCCGATCTTCTCAGCTGCCTTCGCCGCCTCGGCGACAGACATGGCAGTCCCATGGTCCGGTTGAGGGATATTCAGTTCTGTCAACAAATCACCGAATCTCTGGCGGTCCTCCGCCAAATCGATCGACTCCGGAGAAGTCCCAATCACAGGGACTCCCGCTTTGAACAATTTCAGGGCCAGGTTCAGCGGAGTCTGGCCTCCAAACTGGACGATGACTCCCTCCGGTTTTTCATTCTCCACAACGGCCATCACATCTTCAAAAGTCAACGGTTCAAAGTAGAGTCGATCGGAGGTGTCGTAGTCTGTGGACACGGTTTCCGGATTACAGTTGAGCATGATGGTCTCGAATCCGGCTTCCTTCAACGAGAAAGCCGCATGACAACAGCAATAGTCGAATTCAATTCCCTGACCGATGCGATTTGGACCGCTGCCCAGTACAATGATCTTCCTTCGCTCAGAAGGTTCCGACTCATCTTCCCGTTCATACGTCGAATAGAGATAAGGAGTAAAGGACTCGAACTCTGCGGCACAGGTATCCACCCTCTTGAAGACCGGCAAGAGCCCATGCTTTTTGCGATAGTCCCACAAGTCCGTCTCCCTCAAGGACGAACCCAAAAGCTGAGCCAGACGCATATCCGACATTCCCTGACGCTTGGCCTGTCGAACCTGCTCCGGGTCTATATGCTCCAGCTCTTTCCCTTGCAAATCCAGGCCGAACTGAACAACCTGAAGCAACTGGTTCAGAAACCAGGGATCAATCCGAGTCAACTGGTGGACATCCTCGACACTGAAGCCCTCCACGAAAGCAGCGCGAATGTAAGCCAATCGCTGAGGGTTCGGTTGGATCAAATTCTCCCTGATCTTCTCCATCTCAATCTTTTCAGAGGCCAGCGTCTTCCCTGTCTCCAGAGAGCGAAGGCCCTTGAGCAGAGCTTCACGAAACGTCCTGCCGATTGCCATTACTTCGCCAACCGATTTCATCTGTGTCCCCAGAACCGTTGGGGACTGAGGAAATTTCTCAAAATTCCACTTGGGTATCTTGACCACCACGTAATCGAGGGTGGGCTCAAAGCAAGCAAGGGTTTTAAGAGTGATGTCGTTGGGAATCTCGTCCAGCGTGTACCCCACTGCCAGTTTCGCCGCAATCTTGGCGATCGGAAAACCGGTCGCTTTCGAAGCCAGAGCCGAACTTCTACTGACTCGAGGATTCATTTCAATGACCGTCAATCGACCCGTATCTGGATGAACAGCAAACTGGATGTTCGATCCTCCCGTCTCGACTCCCACTTTTCGGATGATGGCAATAGCAGCATCCCTCATTTGCTGGTATTCCGGGTCGGAGAGTGTCTGTGCCGGTGCCACTGTGATGGAATCTCCGGTGTGGATACCCATCGGATCGAAGTTTTCAATCGAACAGATGACAACCACATTGTCATTCAGGTCCCGCATTACCTCTAATTCAAATTCCTTCCATCCGATAATGGATTCCTCGACCATAATTTCGTGGATGGGAGAGAGCTGGAGTCCCCGGGTAACAATTTCTTCGAATTCCTCGCTGTTGAAGGCCAGCCCCCCTCCCGTGCCTCCCAGGGTATAGGAGGGTCGAATCACAGCCGGAAGCCCGATCTCATCAATGATGGAGGTAGCCTCTTTCAAACTATTGGCAAATCCGGATTGAGGAACCTCCAATCCGATTTCTTCGATGGCAGCTCGGAAAAGACGACGGTCTTCGGCCACTCGAATGGCGTTCAGCTTGGCCCCAATCATTTCAACACCGTACTCGTCCAACACCCCGCTCTCCGACAACTCTACTGAAACATTCAGTCCCGTCTGGCCTCCTACCGTCGACAGGAGAGCATCAGGACGTTCGCGCTTGATAATCTCCTGCACGTATTCGCAGGTCAAAGGCTCGATATAAGTCCGGCTGGCAAACTCCGGATCGGTCATGATGGTCGCTGGATTGGAGTTGACCAGAACAACCTGGTAACCCTCACTCATTAGAGCCTTGCATGCCTGGGTTCCCGAATAATCGAAGTCACAGGCTTGGCCGATAACAATCGGACCGGAGCCAATAATGATGATCTTATTAATGTCGTCTCTTTTCATTTTTATTCTTCAGCCATCACTCGCCATGGGTCATTGTCCGAATAAAATCGTCAAACAGGTACAGTGAGTCATGTGGTCCCGGCGAGGCCTCCGGGTGATACTGGACCGAAGAAACGGGAAGATAGCGGTGACGAAATCCCTCAAGTGTCTGGTCGTTGAGGTTGAGGTGGGTCAGCTGAATCACGCTATCCTTAAGCTATTCGGGATCCACAGAAAAACCGTGGTTGTGAGATGTGATTTCAACCCGCCCTGTAATCAAATTTTTGACGGGCTGATTTCCTCCTCGATGTCCAAACTTGAGCTTAAAGGTCTTGCCTCCGAAGGCCAACCCCAAGATCTGGTGGCCTAAGCAAATTCCGAAGATGGGTTTTTTGCCGATCAGCTTCCTGATATTTTCGACGATGTATTGAAGCGGTTCAGGGTCCCCCGGTCCATTAGAGAGAAACAATCCATCAGGTTTCAAGGCCAGCACATCCTCGGCACTCGTCGTAGCTGGAACTACCGTCAGGTCACACCCCCGGGAGGCCAGACACTTCAAGATGTTTCTCTTGATCCCAAAGTCAAAGGCCACAACTCGAAACCTGGGCTCCTGGACAGGCCAGGAGTAGGCCTCCTCGACGGTCACCTTTCTGACATGGTCGCTTCCAGTCATCGTTGGATGGGCCAACACCTTTTGCTTTAGAGACTCGGGATTGTCATCCACCCTCGAAAGAATACCCCTCATCGCTCCGCGCTCGCGGGTGTGACGGACCAGGGCTCTGGTATCCACTTCGGCAATACCGGGAATCAAGTTTTTGGTCAAATACTGGTCCAGGGTCTGTTCCCCTCTCCAACTGCTGAAGGTAGGACTGAATTCCCGAACCACGAAACCCTCCACAAACGGCTTGCGGGACTCCTCATCGTGCTCGTTCACGCCATAATTTCCAATCTCGGGCTGTGTCATGATCACGATCTGACCGGCATACGAGGGATCCGTCAGGATCTCCTGATAACCCGTCATGGAGGTATTGAAAACCACTTCGCCGATGGACTCCTCTTCCCCGCCAAATCCGATCCCTTCGTACAGGGTTCCATCTTCAAGGTACAGTACAGCTTTTTGCATTTTATCCAACCATTAAGTAGCCACTGAAGTTTGTGGGTGAGTATGCTGCAATCACGTAACCGGATGCTGGCACAAGCGCTCAGTGTCTTCGGAAAGGGTCCAACTCCGTTTCACCTGATCAACCCCAACTGAGACAAGGGCCAGTAACGAAACACCGCCTCACCAAAGATATTTTGCTTGGGGACAAGTCCCCAGGTCCGGCTGTCATTGCTCGAATTTCGATGGTCTCCTAGAACAAAGTAGTTCCCGTCAGATACAACCTCGGGGGCCAACGACT
>JAUXKG010000110.1 GCA_030624355.1 Acidobacteriota bacterium | reverse complement strand
GATTTTGAACATGAATCGACTCTTCATCGTTTCCTGCGGAACCTCCTATTACGCAGGACTGCTTGGGCGTTACATCATTGAAACCTGCACAGACATTGCGGTGGAGGTGGATCTCGCATCCGAGTTTAGATATCGGAAGCTGAATTTGAAGGAAGGAACCGTTGTGTTGGCGATCAGCCAGTCAGGGGAGACGGCCGATACGCTGGCGGCTATTCAAGAGGCCAGGCGAAAAGGTTCTCTAGTGCTTGGCCTGGTCAACGTGGTGGGGAGCAGTATCGCCAGGGAGACGAATGCCGGCATCTACAATCACGCCGGACCGGAGATCGCGGTGGCCTCCACCAAATCATTCATTTCTCAACTGACAATCCTTTACCTGTTCACGCTTTTCTTGGCGCGGCGGCAGAACATGTCTCTGGGTGAGGGCCAGGACTTCATTCAAGAGCTCGGATCGATCCCGGGGAAAATTGAGACAATTCTGGAAAATGCTTCTGAGATCGAGCGAATCGCTGCACGCTACGCTGGCTATAAGAACTTTCTGTTTCTAGGCCGAAAATTCAATTATCCAGTAGCGCTGGAAGGCGCTCTGAAGCTCAAGGAGATCTCCTATCTTCATTCAGAAGCTTACGCCGCCGGTGAAATGAAACATGGCCCAATCGCCTTGATCGATCCCGATTTTCCCACAGTGTGCTTGGCTCCAAGAGACAGCACCTACGAAAAGACACTCAGCAATATTCAGGAGATCAAAGCCAGGGAGGGACCCGTGATCGGTGTGGGAACGGAGGGCGACGAGGGCCTTAGGAGCCTTTGTGATGATATGATCGAGGTTCCAGCCAGCCAGGAGATTTTCGCACCCTTGCTGACCGTGGTTCCTTTGCAGCTTTTCGCCTACTACATTGCCAGAGAGCTTGGCTGCGAGATTGATCAGCCAAGAAATCTTGCTAAATCCGTGACGGTTGAGTGAGAATAGGCCAGCCAGCTTGATAATATCATCCTTCCTTCGTACTATTGGGTTAGGTGATCTTGATCTAAATTTGGCAGGAGGGCCGCTATGAGTGAGAAAAACAGTGTCAATAACTTCGTTCGCCACAAGATTCGTAGAATGCGTAAGAGCAAGAAGTTGAAGATTCGGGAAATAGCCACTCTTGCCAGCATGCCATACAGCTCCTACGCCTCGATGGAATCCGGTTTTTACAACATCAACCTGGATAACCTGTTCCGAATTTTGGGTGCTTTGGAAGTCGACATCCGGGAAGTCTGGCCGGCCGAAACGCTGGCGAGTGAATTTGATGACTGCGAGCTCTACCTGCAAAAGATCCAACAGTTTCGACTTTCCGAAATCATCTCCCTCTCAGAAGCGGAGGGGGCGGCTCTCTTTTCGGTCCAGGACGGCCGTTGCGAGATATTGCTTTATCAGGGGCTGAGCGATTTTCTTATGGATCGCCTCATCTTGTACATGGAAGATGGACTGACCTACGATTCGGGGGTGTGGTTCCAGAGGTCCTGTGGCGACAAGACGCTCCATCTGTTTATGAAAGGTGAAGAGTGCCCCAGTTTTTTGGGAAAACTGATCAAGAAATACCTGGCTCTCTGGGCGGAAATATACCGTTAGGTTACGAGGCACTTAGTGCCCTCTCAGCTAGACTCTATTTTCTCCAACCGACGGCACAGGACCAGCTCTAATCCGGACAGAAAACGCAAATCATTCCGGCCGCATATCACCCTGGCTTTGATTCGCATAAAGTAGTAGCTGAGAAAAAACGTAAAGACGAACACCAGGGTAGCGCCTCCAATCTTCCGGGAACGCAACAGTTCCACGACATCCTCT
The DNA here is from genome assembly GCA_030624355.1 of Acidobacteriota bacterium. Classification (GTDB taxonomy): domain Bacteria; phylum Acidobacteriota; class UBA6911; order RPQK01; family JADFOI01; genus JAUXKG01. Next base: position 5,589 of record JAUXKG010000110.1, on the reverse strand, counting down.
TTCAGGTAGCTGGAGAAATCCAAAAACAAACGTTGGCGAGGCTCAGGTTTTCGAAGAAGCAATCGCATGTCGGGCGCTTCCAGCAGCCGGAGAATGTGGGCCAGGTGCAACTCCAGCCGTTCAAGAAGACGTATCTCCGACTCATCCCACTTGAGGGAACTGAACTGCAGGTAGAAGATGTATGTCGCCATCACGGTGAAGACGGCCGCTGCGTACAGGAAGATGATGGAGGAAGGCTGACTCATTTCCGGCCGACTAGCACCGATCTAAGTGCCTGGTGTAGTTCTTCGTTGTTCCTCTCCAGTCGATCATGGTAGGCCGGATTCACCGCAGCGACGGCAGCGTCATCCCACAATGTATAGGTGAAAATGATCAGCGCCACAAAATAGATAAACTGGACCAGGAACCAAAAGACGTGAGATGGAGATTGGACAAAAGCGAATCCGGCAAAATTAATTGTCTGACAGCCGATCATGACGGCCAGTCCTGCGAGAATTCCTTTTAGGTTCTGACCCAAATCAATCTCCCTCCTGACTTTGACGGCCTCTCTGCCAACCAACAGGCAAAGAGTCATCTGAAGAAACAAAGTCACCGTGTGATACTGGTGAAAGAAGCCGGCTCCCTTCTCTAAAGTAAAAACCGCCCAGAGAATAGGAATCGTCATGACGGAGGCAATCATGCTGAATCGGGCAGGGTTGCTCCAAGAAGTTTTGGTATATCCGACAATTCTTCGGTAAATATCCCAGAGAATCCAAATTTGTAGAACCGGCATAACAAAAGTGGGGCCATAGTAGGCGTAGTAGTACTGCAAAGAATCCACACCGAAGGTTAAACCCACTGCCATCCGGGACAAGGAAACCACCAGCACGAAGGTCACGTAGATATAAAAAGGAAGATACTTGCCCAGCATCCGGACTTTTTTGGCCCGGGCAAGCACGAGGAAAAGCAAAAGGGTGCTTATGGCCCACACTAGGGTCATTACACATACCAGGATAGCCAACTCTGGCGCAAAGGGCAAGCAGGCCCAACCCCACTGATCTTTTTGGAATACCCGAACAATTCACGTCTTTGGAGTCGGTTATTCCAAAACAGTTTGTGACCTCCTGGATGACTGAAACATTATTTCGGTTGTTCAACCATTGTTTCAGTCTAGGAGGAAATCATGTTTTTGTGGGTCTATTTGTTAATCGCACTGTTTGGCGGTTCCGGGAGCGCACTGAATCAGGCCGCGGAGGCGCCAACCCTTTCTGAGCCCGTAAAGATGAACTTGAGTTGTTGTGGCCCGGGGGCGCCCCCCGGTTGGCCACCCGGACCCGGCTGGGATCCAGGCGGGTAGTGAGCTGGTCATGGGAGGAGCACGGCTGGACAGGGTTTCAGTCCTCCGCTCCAGACGTGCCCCTCTCGGACCCTCCCTTGATCGCCTGTCGCAATTCTTTCGAACCTCCCCTTTCTCTGGATTGGCTTCCGTGACGACCTGTTTCTGCAGATCGGCTGCCGACTTTCTTCTGTTCCCGGGTGGCTTGTAGTAGGATTTGAATCCTCAACACGCTGGACAACAGCCTGCGGTGTTTTACCCGGGAGGAAGCCTGATGAGAGAACTGATCTATCGCTATTTGGGAGAGGACTTGTCTCGCCGCGGCTTCATGAGAAGCATGGCGGGAATCGGATTTAGTGCGGCCGCCGCCCAAACTGTCCTGGAGTCTTTGGAGGCTTCTGAGCTGGCGGCTTTGGGTAGCGCGGTATCAAATGCCGAATGGGTGGAGGGAACCGGTGGGGATCTCATTGTTGCCCAGGCCAAAGCGGCTGGGACGGAGTACCTGTTCACCAATCCAGGTTCATTTGAAGTCGGCTTGTTCGATGCTTTTCTGAACACGCCCGGAATGCAATTGATCGTGGGTCTTCATGAAGGCATCGTGTTGTCCCTGGCTGATGGTTACCATCGGGTCAGCCGAAAGCCGGCTTTTGTGAATGTGCACGTTGTAGCTGGAACCGCCCAGATGGCTGGGCAGCTTTACAACGCCAGCCGGGACGGCTCGGCAATCGTGATCACAGCCGGCTTGAATGACAATGAGGTGTGGAGCGATGAGGCCACACTCGCTCCCAGGCCGGGCTTTGACCAGAAGGAGATTAATCGGCAGTTCACCAAAATTTCATGGGAGGCCCGTCAGCCAGAGAGCCTTGCCCTGATGTTGAGAAGGGCCTTCAAGGTGTCAACGACCAGCCCTGGAGGACCTGTCTATCTGGCGCTGGCCGATTACGCGCTGGCGGCCAAAGGCGTGAAAGCCAACATTTTGCCGCCTCATCGATTCATGATTCCCACCCGGGTTCGGCCTGAGGCGGCGGCGGTAGAGGAGGCTGCCCGGATGCTTCTTGAAGCCAAAAGGCCGCTGCTGGTGGTGGGGGATGAGGTGTGGAAGTCGGGCGCTCAAGCAGAACTGGTGAGTCTCAGCGAGGGACTGGGACTCGCGGTAGCGGCTGGCGACCAAGGCTTTCGGAACTTCCCGGTCAAACACCCGCATTATCTGGGTGAGTTCGAGATGGACTCGAACTTTGTGGAAAAGGGCGTGGACCTGATTGTGTTCGTGGGAGCGCGTGATTTTGGAGGACGAGTCATTCCCAGTCGTCCTGAAATTCCTCCGGCCGCCGAGATTGTGCGGATAGGGATGGACACGGCCTCGATGGGACGTAATCACCCCACCGATCTGGCTTTGGTAGGAGACGTCAGGGAAACCCTCAAGGATTTGAGTGAGGCGGTGGAGGGGAGGGTGACCAGAGAGCGAATGAAAAAGATCGCCGAAGGGCGATCCGAGGAAGTCCGGTCCATCGTGTCCCGCCAGTGGGCCCGAGTGGAAACCGCCGCTCGGAGCAATTTTGGGCAGAGCCCCATTCACCCGGACGAGTTGGGCGAGGCGCTGGCCCGATTGATTGATCGGGACGCCATCGTGGTGAGCGAAAACCTGACTGGGAAGGATGATTTCTTTAATTTCGGGTTTCGCGACGATGAACAGATGCGAGTGGGAAACACCGGAGCCTCACTGGGATGGGGAGTGGGTGCGGCCACTGGGGCTAAGCTGGCTGCTCCGGACCGACAGGTCGTGTGCTCAATTGGCGATGGATCGGTGATGTACAGTGCGGCTGGTTTCTGGACTCAGGCTCGTTACGGCGTGCCGGTGCTTACGGTGGTTTGGAACAACCAAAATTACCAGACGGTTCGGTTTTCTTATGATCGCTACCAGGGCAAGATGGCGACCACCGGTCGCTATGTGGGGATGTATTTAGGCGATCCGGACATTGATTTTGTAAGACTGGCCGAGAGCCAGGGGGTGGCGGGAGAAAAAGTCGAAAGAGGCGATCAGATCGAGAGGGCCCTCAAGAGAGGCATCAAGGCTACCCGGGATGGAAAACCATACCTTGTTGAGGTAAATATTGCCCGCTATGGGGGCGGCGCGCACTCCACCTGGCACCAGAAATTCGATCTGGCCCAGCGAAGAAAAAGAAAGGTTTAGACTCGGGAGCGAGGGTGTCAAGTGCGGGGCATATCCGATCGGGTGATTGATGGCAGGTGCCGGCCGGGACTTGAGGGAGAGCCATGGTGATATGAGGCAGCTGAAACAGGCCGGCCAAACCTTTGTGGATCCGAGGCTATCGGAGTTTGATGACAGTTGGGAGGAAGTGGCCAGGCGGTTGGGCGATTTAGTAGGAGCCTATCCTCAGGCTGGAGAGCACAGCGTGAACGTGCGGTTAACGACCCTGCAGGAGTGGGATGATCTTTTCGGCTTGGGAGCCTGGATTCAGAGTTCCGGATACTACAAGAATATGGTGGCCTGCTGCATTGCTCCCGACCCTCCTTCGGTGGACTTCATATTTACTCAACAAACCTTCCGGCAGAAACCGGAGACGTTCGTTGGCAAGGTGTTTGCCTCCTTTGAAATGATCTTGGGTCGATATCCCGATTTGCAGAGGCAGGGGAGCGTTGTTTTCACTATCCGGTGAAGCCGACATGAATGCAAGTCGATCATCTTCAGGTGGATCGGCAGGATGGATCCTTGTGACTCTCTGGCTGGTGGTTTTCTCCAGCTCCAGCCAGGTCATGATTATTGCACCCATCCTGCCTGATATCAGCCAAGAACTGGGTTTCCCACTCTCCTGGCTGGGGCTGCTGGTGGCTTCCTATGCGGCCGCCGTCGGGGTCTTCGCCTTGTTGACGGGGCCCGTTTCAGATCGGCTGGGCCGGCGACCGGTGCTCTTGGCAGGCTCTCTTCTCATGACCGCCGCCCTTTGCCTGCACCTTCTGGCCGGGAGCTTTGCGTCCCTTTTGATATTGCGCGCCCTGGCGGGAGCAGCCGGGGGCATCCTCAGTGGAGCGGCGGTGGCCTTTGTTGGAGACTACTTCCCTTCCAACCGGCGAGGCTGGGCCAATGCCTGGATTATGAGCGGTGTGGCGGGCGGTCAGATGGCCGGGATCCCATTGGGGACGCTCCTGTCGGAGCACTTTGGTTTTAGATCGCCTTTCTTGGTGTTTGCGGTCACCATGGCCTTTGCCACGGCCTTGGTTTGGTGGACCATTCCACAGCTTCAGACGCCTGCCTCATCCGACAAGTTGACCCTCGGCTCGGCTCTGGCGGGCTACCGGAGCTTGTTGAGTCGATCCAGTGTGAGGGCGGCAGTCCTGGCCTATCTTCTGATGTTCCTGGGGATATCGCTGTACATGATCTACCTTCCCGCCTGGCTTGAGACCTCCTTCAGCTTTGCGGCAGCTTCCATCGCGGCACTCTTTCTGGTGGGTGGTATTGCCAATGTTCTGGCCGGGCCGCGGGCCGGCAGGTTCTCCGACACTCAGGGTCGCCGCCCGGTCATCCTGTCGGCCTCGCTCGGCATTACTCTGTTAATGGCGGCAACTCCCCTGGTTGCCGTATGGTCTTGGTCCATCTACGGACTGTTTTTCTTCATTATGGGACTGTTTGCTTCCCGCGCCAGTCCTTTCCAAAGTCTACTGACGGAACTGGTCTCGGGGGAACAGCGAGGGTCACTGATGGGACTGACCATGGCCACTGGACAGCTGGGCTTTGGAGTGGGAGGAGCCCTGGCGGGAGTCGTTTATGCTCATCTGGGATTTATCACCAATTCCTTGCTGGGAGCGCTGACTGCCTTACTGGCAGCGGGGCTGGTATGGCGCTACCTGCCGGAGACCTTGTCCGCCGGGTCGCCCACGGTGCCCGTCCAACCCGATGCCTGTAACATTCTGGGAGCACCCGATGCGCTTTGCGGTCCCTGCCCGGAGGCTGGCCATATGGCCCGGTCCCTGCAGGAGGCCTGTGCCGAGAAGGCCAAGCCTTAGTCCGCATTTCTCACACTCCCTCTACTGCGGTGCCTCATCCATCCGCCCTGCCTGCGTTTCGCTCGCTCGGCCTTCCTAGTGTCGCGCTTCATAGATACGGTGGAGTTCGTGGCGAGCGCGACGGCGTCAAGTTCGCGAAGCGACAACGACACGATGTCGATGTGCATCGTGGAGGAGGAGCGACAAAGAAATTGATGGCGGCCCGCTGCCACCCTTCGGGCTGATGGAGGTTGCGGGCGACCTCTGTGTCG
>JAUXKG010000463.1 GCA_030624355.1 Acidobacteriota bacterium | reverse complement strand
TCGATGGATCTTACCATCGCCCGCCTGCAACCGTCTATATCCCGGACCTCAGCTTCTGCACCATCCACCTCCAAGTCGGCCCAGCCCGGATCATTCATAGGTTCTTGTCATGAAGTGGTGTCGCCTTCATCTGAGCGTAGTGAAGAAAGCGCCGCAATGACAAGGCAGCACAACACAGTCAGCGCGGATGATTTCGGCACTGCAGTAGAGAATTTATGAATAATCCGGGCTAGCAGCTTCTGAGTACTGGAACCGGCCATCAGCACGATATTTCAACTGTTTTGTTGGCGACCCAAATCCAGTATAATTCAAACTTCCTGGAAGAATAAGGGGAGAGACATCTCTCTGCAAACGCCCGAGAAATAGGAGGAACGCCATGTTGAACCGAAAGACTGTCGGGCTGATATCCAGCCTGGTTTTAATCCTGCTGGCCGGCACCGCAGCCCAGGGGCAGCAAGCTCCTGACATGATTGTCTTCAACGCGCAGATCATCACCGTGGACAATGCAGATTTTACCTCTGACCTGGGGACCATTGCCCAGGCCATGGCCATCAAGGATGGCAAGATCGTGACCATTGGGAGCAATTCCGAAGTGCAGGCTCTAGCCGGCTCCGACACCCAAAAGATCGATCTGAAGGGACGAACGGTGTTACCCGGCTTTATTCTGACTCACGAGCATCCCTACGACTGGGCCGGCGTGAGCCCTCGAATCCTGAAGAAGATCGTGACCAAGGACGTTGCCATCCTGCGAGTTTTCGATGGCCGCCCTGAGGATCAGGTCAAGGCCTTTCCCGGGGTGCTGAAAGAGGCCGTCAGCCAGGCCAAGCCCGGCCAGTGGATCTACGGTGTCTTCTTGCTGGGTGACCGCTACCAGTACTCCACCCGGGGCAACGGTTGGTATGGATTGCACAACATGAGCGTCCTGAACGACCCGGCGAAGCCCCAGTTCAGCAAGAAGATGCTGGATGAAATCGCCCCCAACAATCCGGTTCTGCTGAGAGACGCCTTCACCGGACTGATGCTGAACGAAAAGGCCCTGGAGGAGACCGACAAGGTCTTCTGGCAGGAGGGCGCCAACCTGATCGATCGGGAGACCGGTCAGGGTGGCATCGACGGCGGGGCCAACCTGCGCTCCATCTTTCATGATGTCCTCATGAAGGATCATTACCAGGAGCTGAAGGAAATTCATCGTCTGGAGTTGGAGTATTGGGCGGGCTACGGAATGACCACCTTTGCCTCACTGGCCTACACTCCCTCCAATCTCCGCGTCTACCAGGATCTGGCCAAAAGCAACGAGCTGCCGGTTCGCAACATGTGGATGTGGAACTGGCGCGATGATGTTTTCTTTGCCGATCAGTACATGATCAATACTTCCGTTTTCATGGAAGGTCTGGGAGGTGATCTGTTCTGGTATGGCGGAGCTCAGGGTTCCGAGGAGAATGGCAGGGCCTGCACCACTCTGGATGCGCGCATCGATTTGACTCCCAGGCAACGGGCCTGCGCCTTCGCTCCGGGACGACGATCGGCCAGGCTGCTCTACAACTACATCAAGTCGGGGGGAAGATTCATTGGCAACCACACGGTGGGAGACAAGGACATCGACTATCTCCTGGACATCGTGACCAAGGCCAGTCAGGATGCCGGATTCACGCTGGAGGAGATCCGGGCCAAGAAACACGGCTTTGATCATCTGGTGATGTCCCCCAGACCCGACCAGGTACAGAGAATCAAGAATCTGGGGATGGTCCTGAGTGGGAACAGTACCGAAGTCTGGCAGGCTCCCCCCGATATTCTGAGAGCTTACGGTGAGCAGGCACTGGAGTGGGTGGTTCCCAGAAGGTCGCTGATTGACGCCGAAGTTTCCAATGGCTTTGAAATCGACAGAGCCTTCACCGGCACCGATCTGACTATCTTCTGGGCCTTTGCCCGGATGATGGATCGAAAGGCCTGGGACGGCAAGGTGTACGGGCCCAGCCAGAAGATCAACCGGCAGGAGGGCCTCAAAGCAATCACCGTCTGGGGCGCACGCTACCTGCTCAAGGAGGATGTCCTGGGTTCGCTGGAGCCGGGCAAGTATGCCGACTTTACTGTCCTGGATCGTGACTTTCTGAAGATCCCTGACGAAGAGATCGAGGATATCCGGATCCTGATGACCGTCAGAGGAGACCTTATTACTCACCTGGCTCCCTCGGTGGCCAGGGAGAATGGCCTGCAGCCCACCGGAGCCATGGTGGAACTGGGGCCGGCTGCTCAGTGGTAACCGCTAGCGTCAGAAGGAGCCGCCTGAGGCGGCTCCTTTCCGACGACTGACAGAAACCTCACACCCCCAACTCTCTCCACCGTAACAGCCTGCGTTCAAGATTCTTGGCGCCCGTGTAGAGCAGATAGCCCAGCAGCAGTGTCCAGAGGATCCCAGCGTAGAGAGAGGGCATATCGAAGCGGGAGGCAGCACTCAGAAGAAAGCCGCCCAGATTGGCGGCAATCAGCAGAAGCTCGGCGGTCACAGCTCCACGCACCGCCCGCGCCACTCCCATGGCCGACGCCGACGTGATGTAGGGAAGCGCCGATGGGAAGATCACCTTTCGCCACAGAACAAAGCCCTTGGCCCCAAACGCCCGGGCCGTCTCAATGTGTCCTTTGTCCACCTCCCTGACGCCGGTGGC
>JAUXKG010000216.1 GCA_030624355.1 Acidobacteriota bacterium | reverse complement strand
GCCGACCAGATCAACAGCAAGGGCCTGGCCAAGGCCTTTGGCCGTGCTCAGATCGGCATGACCGAGGCAGAGGTGTATGAACTCTGTGTGCTTTCGCTGATCGAAGAGGGGTCGCTGCGGCCCCCCCATACCCAGATGACTATGTCTTCCAGCGCACGAGGGCGCGGTACAGACTTGAGAAGCTACTTTTCAGGACCGACTGATCTGCGCATGGAACGAGGGGATGCGATATTCGTTGATTCGGGGGTCCTCTACAACGGTTACTGGGGCGAGTTTTGCCGCATGGCCGTCATGGGCCCACCCTCCGAGGAGAACGTTCGCTATCACGATCTCATTCGAGGTTTTGTGAGAGATTTTATTGCAGAGATTCTGAGGCCCGGTATCACTTGCGAGCAGGCCATGCAGCAAGCCGTGGGTCTTTACGAGAGAGCGGGTATCGAGCCTGAGCAGTATACCCAATACGTCAATCCACCTTACTTTCATCTTTGTCACGGACTGGGTCTGAGTGCCAGTGAACCGCCGCTGGTGAGAATCACCGACGATACGATGCTTGAGCGGGGCATGACTTTTTCTGTGGAAGCCTATCTGAAGGGTCCGGACATTCTCTATGGTTCGGAGGAAGACGTACTGATTACCGAGTCCGGTTGCGAACTGCTTTCGGAACCTGATCAAGGACTTTATGTGATTGAGTAGCCCGGATAAATTCAAAATCGAGGTTAGTGGCACTAGTAGGAGGTTGTAATGAGCCAGGGCAGTTTGATCCTATCGGGAAAAGATGTCAGGGAGTTGCTGACCATGGAGGACGATGTGGTCACTCAGGAGAAGGTGTTTGCCCTGAATGCGCGGGGAAAGGCATGGTGCGGAGAGACCGCCTGGATCCATCCCGATTCCAAGATACAGACCTATCCGGCCGAGGGCAAGATGATGACAGGAGGTATCGAGCCCGACTGGTGGGGCGTCAAGAATATCTTCTACGGTGAGTACGATCCCGATGGCCGGCGTCGGGTGGCCATACTGACCATTTTTGATGCCAAGACGCTTTGCCCGGTGGCGATTATGGAGTGTCTATATATTCTGAATGTGCGTACCGGTGCCGGAGCGGCGGTGGCCACCAAGCATCTGGCCCGTAAGGATGCCCGGGTGATCGGGGTGGTGGGAAGCGGAGCCACGGCTTGGTTTTCGCTGCTGGCCCACCGGGCCATTGACTGGCCGGCGTCCAAGGTTCAGGTTTACAGTCGATCGGAAGAGCGGCGCAACACCTTTGCTCAGAAAATGTCCTCCGAGACCGGATACGACGTTGTGCCGGTCGAGAGTGTTGAGAAGGTAGTTCGGGAGGCGGAGATTCTGATCACCGGGACTGCAACGCTGGAGCCGGTTCTGGAAGCGGACTGGGTCCAGCCCGGCACCCATGTGAATGCCATGGGGCAGAAATGGGAGATCGATCCGCAACTTTACACTCGCACCAAAAATGTCGGTGACGAGGCCATGACGGGCATCACAGACGGAAAGTTGAGTGTCGCCATCCAGGCCGGGGTGATCACGGAAGAGGCGATGCATGCCGGTCTGGGCGAAGTGATCGAGGGAATGAAACCGGGTCGTACCAGTGAGGATGAAATCACCCTGTTCGACAGCTCAGGTCTGTGTGTACAGGACATCGCCACCGGTGTGCACGTGTATCAGTTGGCTCTGGAAAAGGGAATCGGCACGGTTGCCGAGTTACACGACGACCAACCTCTCTGGTAGGTCCGGATGATGAGGCAATAGTGATGCAGTTTGCAAAGTGGACAGAGGTGGCCCAGGCATCCGTCACTCGAGAGATCCTCAAGATCACCCAGCAGCCTGGAGTGATTTCGTTCGCCGGTGGGGTTCCGGCGCCAGAGCTGTTTCCGGTCGAGGAATTGACCCGTGCCTTTGCGGAAGCCCTGACTGACGCTCAATCCAGCTTGCAGTACACCGTCACCGAAGGCCTACCGGCCCTGCGTGAATCGGTGGCCGGTCTGATGACGGAGCGAGGAGTGAACTGCAGCGCTGATGACATTGCTCTAATTCACGGTTCCCAGCAGGGTTTGGACCTGGTGGCTAGACTCTTTCTGGAGCCCAACGATCTGGTGCTGGTAGAGGAGACGACCTACCATGGCGCGGTGCTGGCCTTCAATCCTCACGGGGTTCGCTTCCTAGCTGTGAGGATGGACGATCAGGGCATGGATGTGGAGCATCTGCGCGAGTTGCTGCAGCAGGAGCGTCCCAAATTGATCTACTGTACGCCCACCTTTCAAAATCCCACCAGTGTCAGCCTGAGCCGCCCGCGCCGGCAGGTTCTGGCCCAGTTGGCCGCCGAGTTCGAAGTGCCGGTGATCGAGGACGATCCCTACTTTGGACTCCAATATGACGGCGAGCCCCAGCCGGTCGTGAAGTCTTTCGATCAGGAAGATCAGGTCATTTACGTGGGCAGCTTTTCAAAGATACTGGCCCCCGGCCTGCGCCTGGGATGGGTGGTGGCCAGGCCCGACTTGGTATCCAAGCTCAACATCGCCCAGATGGGTTCTACTTTGCATGTGGGCACCCTGCTGCAGCATGCCGTACAGGCTTACCTGCAGACTGGCGGGTTGCCCGGCCACATCAAGACCCTGTGCGACGCTTACCGTCCTCGCCGTGATGCCATGCTGAGTGCCTTGGAGTCGGTGATGTCCGAAGTCGGTCGCTGGAGCCGGCCTGACGGAGGATTCTTTGTTTGGGTACGATTGCTGGAGGGGTTCTCCAGCAGCCGGTTGTTGGAAGCCGCCCTGGCAGAGAAGGTGGCCTTTGTCCCCGGTGATGCCTTCTACGCTGCCGGCGGTGCAAGGGACAATTGCCTTCGCTTGAGCTTTTCCACGCCCAATGTGAAGGAGATTGAAGAGGGCTTCACCCGCCTGAGACACGGATTAACACAGATTAAGGGAACACGGATTCGGTAATCACGGATTCAGAGGGTTGTCGCTTCTTCCCCTGTCAGTTGTCAGCTGTCAGCGGCCGCAGGCCAACTTGTCAGTTGTCAATCCGGTAATTCGACACTCGACACTCGACACTCGTCAATCGACACTGGCCTACGGTCCCGTCCCTACGAATTCATTGGTCCAGAAAACCCCTTCCCGGGCCGAGACTCCTTCCGCAGAACCGTCGATGATGCCGGACACGCTGGCAAAGTCGATGACCTTCTGCCAGCCCTCCTCAGTCATGTTTCCCCACTCAGGGATGGCGGGTTCGATCATGGAAAAGGCCAGCTCGAAAACCGCCTCCTCCAATCTTCCAGGATTGAAAAGGCGATGGGTGCGCAGGGCTGCTTTGGCCTTTTGGGGATCGTTTCGAATCAAAGATCCGGCGCGAGAAATGGCCCGACAAACGGCCCTGGTGACAGCGGGCTTGCTTTGGATGACATCAGAGCGAGCCACCAGAACTTCAAAAGGATAGTCGGTCAACTCAGGAAGTTCTCCCCGGGCCAAGGGGATCAGGACATACCCTCTGCCAGTCGCCTCGGTGATCTCCGCGGAGGGAGGAGATTGGGCGAAGGCTTGGACAACATTGTTTATCAGGGCGGAAGGGAGTTGAGCGCCGCCCAGGAAAGCAAACTTGAGTTTGTCCGGATCGCCCCCCACCTTGCGGATCAGAAACTTGAAGATCTGATAGGAGACCGATCCTGGGCTGGTCACTCCGATGGTGTGAAGCTGGGTCAATAGCTTCAGCCGATCTTCAAGCGGGCTCTCCCGAGTCAGTCCGGCCCTGTCGACAACTTCTTTGTTGACAGCGATGCTTAAGGTGACGCTCCGGTTGTGGGCCTGGACTGCAATCAGAGGAGCTCCCTGCAGTCGGGCGAGGATCAAGCCGTCTGAGGAGACGGCACAGAAGTCTGCCGAGCGTCCCACTACTGCGGCCACACAGGGAGAGCCTCCGCCGGCCGATACGACGGTGACTCGAACTCCTTCGTCTTCGAAGAATTGCAGCTGCTCCGCTGCCCAGATGGCTGAGAAGGCCATGTTGGGTACGGATGCCACCAGAGTGACTTCCGGTAACTCCTGAGCCCGCACCTCATGAGTGATGCCCAAGAATGAGGTCAGGGCAATGAAGCCCATCAAGCGGACTGCAGCCTTCTTCTGAAGTTTGGGCTTGTAATTCATGTGCCGTTCTCTCTTTCCTCTAACCCGAAGTAAAAAAGGCGCAGAGGAGATTGGCCCCTCTTTTCGTCTCATGTAGATCATGTGCCATTCATCTTTTCTCTTTAGCCCGGAGGATGCATAGGTTGTCGTCACGCATCATCCAGGCTAGCCTTGAATACGGACATACTCTGTCTCTACTTGCCAGCGGAGCAACCGCCGCTCAACGAGATCGGCTATCTTGTTCATGACGATCACCACGAACATGAGAACGATAATTCCCACGAAGACGTCGGCGGTCCTGAAGATGCCGGCAGACAAGTGAATGAAGAATCCGAGCCCTTCGGTGGCGGCAATGAACTCCCCCACCACGGCTCCGATCACAGAAAAGGGAATGCTGGTCTTCAGACCGATCATGATGTGTGGAGACAAGGCTGGCAGAATGATCTTATAGGCCAGCTTGTATCCTTTGGCCCCCATCAGTCTGGCCAGGTCGATGTATTCCCGGTCCATCTGTTTCATGCCGGAATAAGTATTGAAGAAATTCAAGAAGAAGGTCAGCAAAAAGACAACTCCCACCTTGGACCAGATTCCGATGCCCAGCCAGACAATAAAAAGGGGCGCTAGAGCGGTTCGCGGAATTCCATACAGGGCGATAATAATCGGTTCGAACAGCTCAGCCAGAGTTCGGCTCTGTCCAAACAGACAGCCCACTGCGATACCGGAAACAGCTCCCAGAGGAAAACCGATACCGATCTCCTTCAGAGTAACCCAAGTGTGCTCCATCAGGATGCCGGACTCGAGGTTGGACAGGAAAGCCGAGAAAATACGGCTGGGACTGCTGATCAGCAAAACCTCGATCCACCGGCCGGCGATGATCTCCCAGGTCAGCAGGAAGAGCCCGATCATCCCCATCCTCAAGAGATTGATCCACAGCTTTCGTTTCCAGCGAACAAGCCCCGTACCTGAAATAATTGTTTTATCCCCTTTGGCTGCCATCGGTATGTTCCCTTCGGGGCCGGTCAGTGTGCAGAGGATTCTAACACCGCGTAGAATGACCAGTAAAGCACAGCTAGCCCGGATTATTCATAGGTTCTTGTCACGAAGTGGTGAAAGCGCCGCGATAACAAGGCGTG
>JAUXKG010000284.1 GCA_030624355.1 Acidobacteriota bacterium | reverse complement strand
GAGTTAGGATTTGAGATTCTTCGTGGTGATAATGGCGGGGACTTTCAAGTGATCAGGATGATAGGTGCCAATACATTGCGTTTCGAAGACAAAGTCGGGAAGTACCCGATCGGTTCGTTTGCCTACAGGGTACGGGCCTTCAATGAGGAGGGGAGGAGCGAAAATTCGAATACGGTTTCGGTATGGTTCTAACCCAGACACGGATTGACACGGATTAACCAACACGAATTGATTCGGATTCAGAGGGTTGGCAACAATTCTTTTGTCAGTTGTCAATCGTCAATCGGCAATCGGCAATCTTCATCATTCGACACTCGAAACTCGTCAATCGACACTCTTCGACACTCGACAATCGACACTCGACACTCGTCCGGTTGTTCAGAGCACTACCGTCTCCTCGACTAGATCCCCCTCTTCGAAGCGTGACAAGCGTAGGGGGTGAGGATCGACTAGTCTAGTGGTTCCTTCCAGAACGAGATCGGAAATGATCATTCCCACTGCGGGAGCGTGCATCATTCCGTGGCCGCTGAAACCGTTGGCCAGGAAAAATCCCGGCAGGTTAGGAGCTTCACCCAGAATACAGTGATGATCGGGTGTGACCGAGTACAGTCCCGCCCAGGATCGGCGAGGATTGATTCGAACCTGCTGCAGAAGCGGGAAGCGGTCAGCGGTTTTCTCTGCTAAGACCTCCACAAAGGATGGATCAAATTCGAGATTGAATCCGGGAGGTTCCTCAGGATCGGACCAACTCATCAGAATCTTCCCTGATTCCTTACGCAGCACGACGCCACTGTCGGCATCAATGACCATAGGGATCTCTTCAGAAATCTCTGGAAAATCCTCGCTCATGAGCAGCATTCGACGCACAGGTTGAGCTGGAATTTCAATGCCGGCCATTTGGCCAGTCACTGCAGCGTAGGGTCCGGTGGCATTGATGAGGCGACCGGTCTGGATGGTCTCCCGAGGAGTGCGAACTCCCGTGACCTGGCCCGACGCAGTTTGAATCTCAACCACTGGATGGCCCGTCTCAATTTCTGCTCCCAGCTGGCGCGCGCGCTGTCCGAAGCCCTCGGCGATACTGTAGGAGTCTGCGTATCCGTCTTCTGGGCAGAAGGTTCCTCCCCGAAGATTTTCTGCTGCGACAAAGGGCACCATTTCCAGCAAATCCTCTGCAGTCACCCACTCGACTGGAACCCCATGCGACTGTTGAATTCGTAAGTTTCGATGCAGAGCTAGGTCACCTTCCCGGGTAGCGGTGAGGAAGAGGTAACCGCGTTGACGAAAGGCAATGTCGGTGCGAAATTCTTCTTCAAAGTGCTTGAAGACAGGCAGGGAGATTTGAGATAAGCGGATGTTGATGGGGGTGGAAAACTGCTGGCGAAAGCCACCGTTGGCTCGTGCCGTGGAGCCGGCAATCCAACTGTCTTCCTTCTCCAGGACCAGAACTTTTCGGCATTTCTGCTTTTTCAAATAGTAAGCGACACTAAGACCGATGATCCCGGCTCCAATGACAATCACATCGTAGGATCTAGCCCCCATTTTCAAATACTCTCGAAGCTGATTGGTTCGAGCTGTGGAAGTAGTTATCCATTTAGGATTTCCATTATTTGCTCGGTGCAATTCAGATTTGGCATCACGAAATCCGGTTTGTAAGCCAGGAGCGACTCAACAGAGTATCTGCCGGTAGCCACGGCCAGCGTCCGAACTCCTGCGGTTCTGGCGTGAACGACATCGCGCGGAGTGTCGCCAATGGAAGGATATCAACGGCGCTGGCTGGGGAGATCTCTTGAAGACCGCGCTCGATGGCAGTGCGAATCAACTCCGTTCGGTTTTCCGCATCCGACCCGTAGCCTCCAAAAGTGAAGAAAGAGGTGAGATCCGCTCGGTCCAGTTTGATTCGAGCACCTACTTCGATATTGCCGGTTGCCAGCCCAAGTGCGACACTGCTTTGTGTGCTCAAAGTGGCCATCAACTCGGGAACTCCCGGCAGAATGCGGAAGTCAGGGCTTGTTGCAACCTCATCCTTGAGGAATGGAATATAGGAGGCGAACAAGGAATTCAAACTCTGGCGGGTGAGGGAGGCTTCCTTCCCATAGCGGCCCAATGCTTCCCGCACAATCTGAGGGTCGGTCTTTCCATCAAGACGTATGCCGTGCAGACCGTTTTCAAGGCCGTAGGTGTGTTGAAGAGCCCTGCCCAGAGCACGATTGCCTGCACCGCCTGCCATCAAAAGAGTGCCATCCACATCGAAGAGGATGAGTCGCATCGAGGCATTATAGCAGCCGGCTCCGCTCTCAGAAGGTGCTTCTAAGAGGTCGGCGGTTTGACGATGAGAAGGTCCTCGATTATGGCTGTATCGAGCTGCATCTTGTCAAAGTTATTCAAGAGCTGTTCCGGAGATTCCACGATAGGCTCTCCTTCCGGATTCAGTGAGGTGTTGATCAGGAAGGGTAGGCCCGTCTGCTCGCAAAATTGGGTTAAAAGCTGTCTCATCAAGGAGTCTTCTGGGCCGACGGTCTGGTAGCGACAATAGTTATTGAGCAAAATCGCTTCAAATTCACGGCGGTGTTTTCTCCGAATGGTTCCCATGAACGACATGAAGGGAGATGGCTGGCCGTCTCGGAAATAATCCTGGAGACTTTCCTCCAGAATGGAAATTCCAAATGGCTTCAGATAATCACGCTTCTTGATTCGCTGTGGATCCGGAGTTTGCGGATTCATCAGGATACAGCGGTTCCCCAGGCTCCGCGGGCCAAACTCCATCCGTCCTTGAAACCAGCCAACACTCTTTCCCGACCGGAGAAGTTCCACGGCTGTGGCAATTCGATCGGGAACCTTCTGAAAGGAGACTCCCAGGTGTTCCAGGGTCTTAGAGCTCTCTTCAGAGGAGTATTCGGAACCCCAGAAGGCATGGGTCATCTCTGTTCGGGGAGCCGAGCCCTCTAGAAAGGCGATGACTGATCCAAGGCAGAGTCCGCTGTTTCCCGGAGTCGGCGGGACGTATACCCGCTCGATCCCGGTTTCGGCGGGAATGTGTCCGTTCAGAAGCGAGTTGTAAGCGAGGCCACCCGTAAAGACCAGATTAGGAATCGGATATTGAGCATGAAGCTCATCGATCAGAGAGAAAATTATTTCTTCGGTGAGGTGCTGTAGAGAAGCTGCAATGTTCTGGTGATGGGTTGTGAGATCCTCTCCGTGATTTCTCTGAGGTCCTAGAAGATGGTTGAGATTGTCATTGTACAGTTGGCCGATATCCGGGGAATGCTCGGACCAGGAAGTTCCGATGCCATCCTGTTGAGTGAAATACTTGAGATTCAACTCAAGAGACATGCCCTTTTCAGAAATGAGGCTGCGAAGGCGGTCCGTGTGCTCAGGATAGCCGAAGGTGGACAGGCCCATTACTTTGCTCTCGTCTCCGTATTCAGTGAAGCCGAGGAACTGGGTCACCATGGTGTAAAAGAGTCCGACTGAGTGAGGGAACTCAACCTGGTGAACTGTTTCAACTTGGTTTCCCTGGCCGATTCCAGCCTTCAGGGATACAAAGTCGCCAAAGGCATCACACGATATCAGTAGAGCCTTATCAAACGGAGAATAATAAAAACCGGAGAGCAAATGGGACAGATGGTGGTCCTGTTCCTGAAGCTTGAAACTCAATGTTTCGATGGGAATTTGGAAATGACGGGCCAAAATTTCCTTGAAGTTGATCAGTTTGAGATTGATCCGATACCGGTCGTACAGGGAACGGACTTTGTAGATGCGATCTTGAAAATGAACTTGATCCTTGTTGACAAGACGAGTGTTGGTAGAGCGGGCGTAGGTGATGACGTCAATATCCTTGAACTGGAGGCCGGCACGGTTCAGACAGAAAGCAATGGCGGAAAGCGGAATGCCAGCGGAAAACTTGACTCGATTGAAGCGTTCTTCTTCAGCGGCAGAAACCAGTTGGCCGTTCATGAAGACTGCCGCTGCGGCATTGGGATGAAAGAAGTTTAGACCAAGAATGTTCATCAGCTGCGAAGAATATAACATAGCCCGGATGATGCCTTGATTGTCTACTGCAGTGCCGCCATCATCCAGGCTAACGAATTGACATCGGTCAGGGGAGTCCTCTGTCAGCGGCCGCAGGTTAGGAGTTCAGGGAGTCTGAAGTCGCACCATCTATTCCTTTGTTTGAGCGTATTTATTCATTCACTATGAACCTGATGTATATTCATGTAAATAGCTAATATAACTAATTAATTTTCCTGTCTTTTTTCATCATTTTCGAGACTGAGAGTGATCGAGTACGTGAGGGTCAGCGGTCATGCGTTGAGGCGGTTGCGTTGTCAGATGCTGGTCAGTTGTCAGCCCAGTCACTCGAAAATCGACAATCGTCAATCTACAATCCTCAGGGTTGTCAGGGGT
>JAUXKG010000372.1 GCA_030624355.1 Acidobacteriota bacterium | reverse complement strand
TTCCCTTTAAGGCGACCTTCAAACACGCACTTCATCAGCGACAGAAAACCGAGGCCGTCATTGTAGCTATCCATTGTCAAGAAAAGTTGGCGGGCTTTGGGGAGATCCTGCCACGACCCTATCTGACCGGAGAGACGATTGGTGGAGTGGTGGAAACAGAGGCTCCTCGACGGTTGCGGCGATGGTTGGGCCGAAGTTTTAGCCGGAAGCAGGAAGTCTTTGACTTCCTCAAGAGCGAACTTGAGGGAGCGGGACGCGGATTAGCCACCTTTGCCGGTTTTGAGCTCGCTCTCCTGGATTTGGCCGGTCAGAAATTCGGGTTTCCTGCCGGGGAGATAGTCGGACACCCGCCTGGAAGGGAATTGGAGCCGGGCGTCGTGATTGACTTCAATATACCGACGGAAGAGTTGAGAGAGTACGGTTTACGCTTACGCCTAACGGGCAAACGCCATGTCAAGGTCAAGGTGGGTCGCGCGGATGACCTGAGGCGATTGGAAATTATTTCCGCTACCCTCGGTTCTGAGACTTCGCTGCGACTGGATGCCAATGGAGCGTGGTCAGCTCAAGAGGCCATTGAAACCTTGGCAGAGATGAGCCGTTTCAAGATTCAATCTATTGAACAACCTGTTCCTGCCTCCGATCTGGAAGGTATGCGGCAGGTGCGCCAAAGCGTCGGGCTCCCAGTCATGGCGGACGAGTCGCTTTGCACTTTCGAAGACGGCCAGCGGCTGATTGATTCCGAGGCAGCCGACATCTTCAACATCCGCTTGGGAAAATGCGGGGGATTCTCGGGGGCGATGCGCTTGGTCCAACTGGCTCGGGAAAACAAATTGGGATGTCACCTGGGAAGCCTTGTAGGTGAGACCGGTATTTTAACTTCCGCCGCCGAAGACTTTGGTAGACGAGTAGAAGAATTTGAGTGCCTGGAGGGTAAGGGGCAAAACAAGGTTTTACTCGAAGCGGATATCGTTGAGCCTGTCCACCGGAATCCAGAATCCAACCAGGCCCATTCGGGCTTGGGCATTCAGGTTCTGGAAGAACGTCTAAAAAGATTTTCGGTCTCAGAATCTGTGCACTTCAAAGATGAAGGAATAAGAGCATGAACATTACAGAAGGTATTACCGATTACATTAAAACGGAGCTTGCCCCGGCGACAAGCTCTGAAATCGCCTTGGACACCAGCCTTATTGGCGAGGGCTTGTTGGACTCGACGGCTATGCTGCAGCTGGTGCTGTGGGTTGAGGACACTTACGGCTTTCCTGTTGAGGACATCGATATGACGCCCGAAGTCTTTGGGACGATTCGAAACCTCTCGGAGTACGTCAAAAAGAATATGAACGGTCAAGCTGGAGGAGAATAGCTTGATACTCCCCGATCTACTGAACGAGTCCGCCCGCAATTGGCCTGAGGAGTTCGCTCTGATTTCCCGGAACGAACAGATGACGTTCAGTTCTCTTGAGACTCGGAGTAATCAGGTTGCCTCTCGTCTTCGACGACTTGGAATCGGTGTCGGGCATCGGGTTGCGATTCTCCATGAAAATTCGGTGGCGGCCGTGGTGTTCTATTGGGGCGTTCTAAAAAGCGGGGCTCAGACCGTAGATATTCCCTATCTGTCCGGAAGAGGTAACGTGGAGACCATTCTTGGGGAGTGCTGTCCCCAGGCCATCGTGATTTCTCGGCCGCAGTTTCAAAAGATGACCGAGGGCGGAATGTCGGAGTTCTTGCCAGGGATCCTGTTGAGTGAAAGGGACTTTCCCCAACCCGGCTTGGTTTTGAATCGACCGCTCCAGACTCTGGAAGAGATCTACGCTGCCGAAGAATCTGATTTTCGCCCTCCTTCACTGGAAGATTCAGAGGCGGCCATGGTGATCTACACCTCGGGCTCGACCGGTCGGCCTAAAGGGGTGAGGCTCTCCCATAAAAACCTGATCTCCAATATCTCTTCGGTCAACTCACTGATGCAATTAAACAGTACCGACAGCCTGCTTCTGGTACTACCTCTGGGATTCATTCACGGCCGTATGCAGCTCTTGACCCACGCGATGATCGGGGGAACCCTTGTTTTGTCTTCCGGTTTCCACTTTCCTCAGCAGCTTGTGGATGAATTGATGGAATACCAGACCAGTGGATTTGCCGGGGTGCCGTATCATTTCACTTCTCTACTGGAGCGCAGTCATTTGAAAGAGGCGTCTCTACCTGACCTGCGCTATGTGGTGATCACAGGCGGGGCAATGTCCCTGTCTGCCCAGAGGAGTCTCTCGTCGGCCTTGCCGGGTGTCGACATTCATGTAGCCTATGGGCAGACTGAGGCTTCACCGCGCATCACGAATCTGGCTCCATCCGAACTTTTCAGGAAATGCGGTTCTTGCGGCCAGGCCATTCCGGGAGTCCGACTGGAAATTCTGGCGGAAGATGGCACTCCACTTCCGGCGGGGGAAGTGGGCGAGGTTGTTGTCAGTGGGTCCAATGTGATGTGCGGCTATGTGTCCAGAGACGAGGCATCCGACGGCACGATTGACCAACAAGACCGGTTGCATACCGGCGACTTTGGACGATTGGACAGGGAGGGATATCTCTATCTTGCAGGTCGGAAATCGGAAATGATCAAGAGTGCGGGAGAGAGAATTTTCCCGGTCGAGATCGAGGACATCATTCATACCCATCCGCAAGTGGTGGAGTGCGCAGTCCTTGGCTTGGCTGACCCGCTGTTTGGCGAGTGCGTTGTGGCCGGCATCGTTAAGGATTCGGGGTCCGGAGTGACGGCTGAGGAAGTCCGCAAGCTCTGTCTGCAGTTTCTTCCCTTCGTCCGTGTGCCCCGGGAAATCTGGTTTGTTGAAGACCTTCCGCGGGCTCCTTCGGGAAAGATCGACCGGGCAAAATTGGCGGTTTCCCTGGAATCCCTTCGTGATCAGAGTCGGATTGAAACAACCGGGAGTGAAACAGGTGTCGCAAGACCTGCGAAGTTTCATTGAAGCCGTCCGCAGGGAGTACCCTGGTGAGATCGTCGATGTGCACCGAGAGGTGAAACCCCAGCACGAGACCGCAGCCATACTTGCAAAGCTGGAGAATGGATACCGGTCTCCCTTGCTTTTCTTTCATCACCTGGCGGGGTGCGATTTCCCACTCGTATCCAACGTGTGCGGTTCCCTCAACCGTCTGGCCTTGGCGTTGGGTTGTAAGCCTGGTGAAATTTCTGAGCGTTACGCACAGGCCTGCAATTCTCTCATCAAGCCACGTTCGACGACCCAGGCTCCTGTCCAGGAGACCGTCGTCGAGGGAGACCAACTGGATCTGAACATTCTCCCTCACTTGGTCTACCACGAGCAGGACACGTCTCATCCTTACATTACCGCTGCCATCGTTGTTGCCCGTGATCCCGACTCCGGCGAATCCAATCTGAGCTACCATCGGCTGATGATCTCTGGAAGGAACACAACGGCCATTTACATGGAGCCGGGCAAACACCTGCACGCGATTTACCAAAAGTATGAAAGAACGGATCAGCCCATGCCTATAGCGGCGTTTATTGGAGCGCATCCCGTGTGGTCACTGGGGGCACTGTTTTCTGGACC
>JAUXKG010000423.1 GCA_030624355.1 Acidobacteriota bacterium | reverse complement strand
CCAGCCAGTCCCAGGCATAGGCAGCTAATCCCGCCGATCCAAACAGCAACTGTACGGCTAAACATCATTACCTTTCAGTCAGACTCCCTTGTTCCATCCCAGGCAAACCTCAGATTACCCCTTGCTGAGCAACAACAGGGAGAACCACTCCCTGGGGTCGCTGAAATGAGCGACCGACTCCAAGCCATAAAAGCGAAGTTGCTGCAGCAACTGGTCCGGATCGAATTTACGACTGATCTCTACCAGAATTCCTTCTCCCTTCCTCCAGAGAAAGGTGACATCCTCCTTGGTCAAACGGATCTCCTGATCACAGGTAGAGACGGCAGACATCTCCATCTGCCTCAACTCGGAGTTGTAGGATGAGGCATAGGACATCTTTTCCAAGTCGAAGTTCCCTCCTGCGACTCGGTTCACATGCTCAAAAACATTCAGAATGAACTGCGCTGTGAGGCCCTGAGAATCATCGTAAGCTCTCTCCAGAACCTCCACCTCCTTGATTCGATCCACCCCCAGCAGCAGAAAATCATCGGATCCCATGGCATCGCTCAGCAGTGGAAAAAATCGCTTCAGGTCCGAGTCATCGAAATTGCCCAGGCTGCTGCCCAAAAAAGCAAAGAGCGTTGGAGTGGTCTTCTCGATGCTGCGGATTCCCTCCTCGTATCGGGCACACAGGCCATGGAAACTCAGGTCGGGCAGCTGCCTCTGCAAGGCGTCCCGAGAGCCAATCAGGCTGCTCAGACTGACATCCACAGGGGCAAAGGCTGCTTCTTCCCTCTGGCGTAGCTGTTCCCGCAACAGGTGGGTGGTTTTTTTGGAGAACCCGGCTCCCAACTCGACGATACATTGGGCCGGCGACAGGGAAATGATCTGTTCCGCCTCCTGGCTGAGGATCTCATCCTCGGTCCGGGTCAGATAGTACTCCGGGAGCAGACAGATCTGTTCGAACAGTCTCGAGCCTTTTTCGTCGTAAAGGAAGTGGGGCTGGATCCAACGCGGTTGGTCCAGCAGCGTATCGGAGACGGGGGAGCTGAAATGGTCAGAGGCTCTCCGGGAATTCGTTCCCCAGATAGAAGCTTCGATCAGATGCCAGTGCTTCTGCTCCTCTTCGGAAAGCACCTGAATCCCGTTTGTGACTTGCTCTTCTCTCAAGGGCGCTCCAACAACCTCTCTTTGACTTTCCTTCTCACTTCCCTGCCAGCAGACTCCGAAACGGCTCGGGAAAGGTCCTGGCCTTGCCGGTCCGGTCGGTGACCACGTGGGTGGTCTCCCCTTCAGCATAGACGGTCTCCCCGTTCGGATCGAGGAGCTGATAGGTGAAGGTCACGGCACGCCGGCGCAGCTTGTTCACGCAGGTCCGCACTACGAATTCGCTATCGTACCGCAAGGGCCTGAGATATCGACAATGGGCTTCGGAAACAGGCAGGAGGCGATCAGTCTTCTCTTCCATCTCTTTGTAGGAGAAGCCATGCTGACGACAGAGCTCGGCTCTGCCGACCTCAAACCAGGCAAAGTAGTTTCCGTAGTAGGCCACTCCCATCTGATCGGTCTCGGCATAACGAACCCGCAGCCGGCATTCGGTGTAGGACTGGACTTCCTTTTCCTCGACTCCACCCTGAGATTCTTTCACCATTCATTCCCAGCCAAGATGATCTGTTACTATTTCTCCAGGCGGTCGACAAACAAGCTATGACGAACGAACAAACTTACGCCCCTGATCAACCGATTTTACCTCAACAGGCGGTGGTTGCCCACCGGCTCCTCAAGAAATACGGCTCGCTCACCGCCGTCGATCAGATCGATTTCACCGTCGAGAAAGGGGAAGCATTCGGCCTGTTGGGACCCAATGGAGCGGGCAAATCGACGACCATGCGGATGATCTATTGTCGCACCCCTTTTACGGGGGGAAGTCTCAGGGTCGAGAAGTGGAACGTGCACCAGCACCCGAAGCAGATCAAGGCCATCGTGGGAGTCGTCCCGCAGGAAAACAACCTGGATCCCGATCTCAATGTCATCGAAAACCTGCTGGTCTACGCGCGCTATTTCAGGATTGGCGAGGACGAGGCCCGGGTGCGGACTCAGCAATTGCTGAGCTTCATTGGTCTGACGGAAAAACAGGACACCCATGTGGAGGCTCTCTCAGGGGGAATGAAACGCCGATTGATAGTGGCTCGAGCCTTGATAAACCACCCCAGGATACTGATCATGGACGAGCCCACCACCGGCCTGGATCCGCGGGCCCGCCATGACCTGTGGGACCGACTGCGGGAGCTGCGTCGCCGTCGGATCACCATCCTGCTCTCCACCCACTATATGGAGGAGGCGGAAAAGCTGTGCGATCGCCTCATTATCATGGACCAGGGCAAGATACTGACTGAGGGAACCCCGAGCCAGCTGGTGGAAGAGAGTGTGTCCAAGTTCGTGCTGGAAATCCACGGGGCGGACGCCTCTGATCTGCCCGACCTCTCGCCGAAGGTCACCGTCCAGACCCACGGCTCGACTCGCTACTACTTCGCCCCTTCTGCGGAGCTGCTCACTCCTTTGATCGACCAACACCCGAGCCACAAGTCTCTGCTGCGTCCTTCCAACCTCGAAGATGTGTTCTTGAGATTGACGGGCCAAGATCGGCTCCAGTGACAAGCCATGCCAAGAATCTTACTCACACGGATTGACCTGGCGGATGCTCTGGTGGTGTGGAGACGCAACTACGATGTGAACCTGCGTCTGTGGCGGGCGGAAGTCCTGCCTCCCCTGCTGGAACCGGCTGTTTCGATCCTGGCCTTCGGCTGGGGCATCGGCAGTCTGATTGCCTCCAATGTGATGGAGATTCCTTACCTGACGTATGTAGGCGCCGGAATTCTGGTGGTCACCGGCATGGTTCGGGCCATCCTGGAATGCACCTACGGAGCCTATTTCCGGATGGTGTACCAGTCCACTTTCGATGCCATCCTGAGCACTCCCATCGGGGTGGAAAGCCTGGGCAGCGGAGAGATCTTCTGGGGAGCCTCCAAGGCCGCCTTCGACAGCCTGCTGATCATGGTCATT